>JBFRWO010000330.1:0-6241 GCA_051439625.1 Crocosphaera sp.
AATGTCCCTGTTGCGCCAACGATTAATAACTTCATCTATAAAAATTGTAATGTTTCTTAACGTTTCTCTAAGATATTAGCAGAAATTTACACCCTTTGGAGATTTTGTCTAAGATCAAAATCAGTGAGCAGTGAGCAGTGAACAGTGAGCAGTGAACAGTGAGCAGTGAACAGTGAACAGTGAACAGTGAACAGTGAACAGTGAACAGTTATGGTTTATCAGTTTTTAATTAAATAAATTTTCATTAGGTTCATTATTTTTCGGTGTTACGGTTCAATTAAATCTTGTTCTCCTTCTCGATATTTACGAATTAATCTCCTACGATTAATTGGAGGATATAACAACAAACCAACCAACGGAACACTACTTCCTACTAATGAGGTAACAACCCAAGGATTACTTAATCCAAATAACGCACTAAACCCAATACTTGCCCCTGTTAAAACAGTTAAACTAGGTAAAATAATTGCTCTAGTTTGTTCAAAATCGTTGTTTTTCATGGCCATAAAAGTTTTAAATATAACAAAAGCTATGACCGCAGGAATTATTGCCATAACTAGGATACCTGACAAAGAAATAAGAGTAATGAAAAAGATTTTAAATACCCATATAACTATCCAAATGACCACGTAGATCAACATCACAATGCCAACTAAAATAGCACAACCGCCACCAGTTTCACCCATGATTTACTCCCAAACATCATGTGACCAAATTTCTTGTATTCTTTCTAACACATTTTCATAGACAACAGGAACCAATTGAAATTCAGCAGGAATTGATAACGAGACAAAAAGTAATAAAGATAACCATAAATAAGGCATTTTTTTATTATTTATGGGTATAGGGGCAGTATTAACTTTTAAAGTGATTATTTGTCTTTCGGGGTTAGCATTTGTTTGTAAAATTAATTGTCTTTCATAAGTTGTTGATGCCCGCAGTTGACCGGTATCAACTTTAATATTAAACTTAACCAAGTTACTAGAAAAAGATGATTTATCTAATGTAATCCAGGAATTATAGTTTTGTTCAACCAACTGGTTATTCTTCTTATAATTTAGGTCTAATTTTCCTTCTAAAACTGTTTCTGGAATACCATTATTTACTTGTAAAGGGACTGATATTTTTTCCCCTAATCTTTTGGCTGTCACCTCAAGAACTGAATCACTTAACTTAGCTTCGGGAATGCGAATAATGTATAATGGTTTGAGGGCTTCTAATGCTTCTTGTGCCGTCTGATATCGCTTACTTTGATTTGGTTCAACCATTGTTTGTAACCAAGCTAAAAATCTTTGACTTAGACGAGATAATAAATGTTGAAACTCTAATAAATAGGGATTATCATCTGAGGTTAACTCCTGAATTTTTACTGAATTAATTCCAGTTAATAAACAGATTAAAGTAGAACCTAAACTATATAAATCTGATGCAGTTGTTGGTTTAAAAAGATTTTCTGGGGGAATAAAGCCAGGAGTTCCCACAAATACACTACTAGCAGCTACATCTACCTCTCCAATTTTCGCTAAACCAAAATCAATTAAATAAACATTTAAGTCGGAATCAACTAAGATATTTTCGGGTTTAATATCCCGATGAATAATCGGTGGTATTCTCTCTTGTAAATAAACTAAAATTTCTAAAATTTTAATAGCTATTATTTTAATTTCTTCAGGCTCAAATGTTCTTTGAATTGCTAAGGAAGGGGCATTTTTATATTCTTGAACTAAACAAAAACCATCACCTGTTTCAAAGCTTTCTAAATAGCGAGGAATACCCTGATGATTGAGGTTTTCTAAGACAGTAATTTCTCTTTCATGAGCTTTATAAGCTGACCAATCACTTCCCGATTGTGCAAAACAAAATTGTTTAATAACACTATCTTCATCTGTTGCTATCTGTCGCACTTTCCAAGTAATACGGCCACCCTCTCGGTTGCGACCTAATTCTTCAAGCACCTCGTAGCCATATTCTACCCAATCAGGAAAATTATTGCTCATACTTCACCTCCTTACCTCCTAAACTTGACTAGGTTGATAATATTCATGGGTTAAAAAAGGGACAGACATTAATTGTCCTGTAGTATCTCCGATGGTAACGTTTAATCCTTCTCCTCCTGCTTTTGTTTTAACATAAGCTAAGCCAATATATTCATCTTCTATTTGTATAGAACTGGTTAAAATACCAACTTTTTTGTCATCTACTATAACATTATTTCCTGCTTCGACTGCTTGATTTAATTTTACACCCCATAAACGCTGTTTAACCCCTTGATAAGTGTTTAACCTAGCAATAGTTTCTTGTCCAATGTAACACCCTTTATCAAAGGAAATAGTTGACCATAAACCAGTTTCTAAGGGGTTATAATCTTCGGTTAATTCTTTATCTGGGTAAGGCCGTCCCTGTTTAATTCTTAGTTGTTCCCATACAAGATTACCTATAGGAATTATTCCTAAATTAATCATTGTTTCCCAAACTGTCTTAGCTTCATTTGCTGGGACAATTAATGTGTAACCAGTCATCTTTAAACCAGTACCATAACCGATGATAATTTTCTCATCATTTACTGTGATAAAATTGTGCTTGTTTTGGGATAATTCATTTATAGAATTATTAATAATATCCCATTGATTTAACTTGGTAGTAGCTTCTTGTCCGATAATGGTAAAAACTGCATTTTTGTCAGAAATATCGCTAATTTCTACCTTATCCATCGGGAAAATATAGCGATCCATCCACTCATATAAAAATTTCTTACGGTTAGGAGAAACTAATAAAATAACACTATCTTCTGTAACATAAGCGGTTACTAAATCGAGGGTTCTTCCCGTAGAATTGACAAAAACAGTGTCACATAATTGTCCAGGTTGCAAACTATTAATATTATTGGTAGTTTGATTATGGAGAAACCTTAAGCGATCGCTTCCTGTAAGTTTTAACAGTCCCCAATGACTGCGATCGCATATTACAGAATCATTATAAGCACTTTTGAAACCTTGACTATCATTGCCAAAACTTTCGACAATGTTTTCATCTTCTGTTAAGATAGCACCAGATTTTTTTTGTAAGTCTCTTAATTCTTGTAGCATAATTTTTGTTAAGCTTTTGATTTCAAATTTCAGGAAAGTTGTTGATAATAGTTTGGATAGTTTGTTCTGTTTTGGTTTTTAGATTTTGCCAATTAATTTCTTTATCTTCATTAAAAAGATTGTCATCGATTTCAACCATTATACTATCTTGAGATGATTGGGTTGAAGAAAATTGATAATCTATAAAACAAACCTTAAAACAAATATCCCAAATATTTATTGTCACAGAAGCATCCTCATGGGTTAAGCTTAATTGATGACCTGGCAAGGGTTCTTGAACTTCTTCATAAGTGGCGACTAAATTGGTTTTTTCTAGTTGTTTACGAAGGTTATCCATGACCAGAAACAACACAGGTTGCATCAGTATATCTGCTTTGTCCCAGTCTGTAGCATTCTTGAAAGTTGGCTTCATTAATTAATCCTTGATAAGGGATAATCGACGATTATTTGCTAGGCTTAAATTAGGGCTATCTTCTAGGTTACAATAAGCACGACTGAAGCTTAAAGGGGCTTCTAAAGCGTGTTCTTCTAGAAAGCTATTGTCACTCATAATTTTATCAGTTTTTCCGTCATAAACAACCTGTCCTTTACTTAATATAATGGTTCTCTCACATAACTCCCAAGCCATGTCAAGATCATGGGTTGCAACCACTAGGGTTAAAGATAATTTATCTAGTAAGTTAATCAGTTGACGACGGGAACGAGGATCGAGTTGTGCCGAGGGTTCATCTAATACTAATACTTGCGGTTTCATGGCCAAAACACCAGCGATCGCAACTCGTTTTTTTTCTCCCCCTGAAAGATTATCAGGATTACGATCAGCATAGATTTCAGGGTTAATATTAACCGCTTCCATTGCTTCTATTACTGTTAATTTTAATTCGTGTCCTTTTATTCCTCTATTCATGGGACCAAAGGCTACATCTTCCCAAACTGTGGGCATAAATAATTGATTATCAGGGTTTTGAAATACTAAGCCCACAAAGTTACGAATATGGACTAAATTGTCATCATTAATTGTCCATTCTCCTATGCTTATTTCTCCAGTTTGCGGCAAGAAAATACCGTTTAAATGAAATTGTAAAGTTGATTTTCCTGAACCATTTGCACCAATCAAGGCGACTTTTTCATTAGCTTTAATTGACAAATTAATATTATCAAGGGCTAAGTTTCCACCAGGATAACGATGACTAAGATTTTTGATAAATACTGGATTATGGTGCATAATTAAATAGTAACAAATTCCCCCACTTAAATTTAGGATAACTTAACTAGAAGCACTGGTATAAAACCTCAAGGCAAATTGCCAAAAGCAGTGAGAAATTATCAAGAGAACTATGGCTAATAAACCTGAAAATAACAGCCATGTTCCTTGATTTCTTCCCAGTAACATTTCAGCCGGAACTGTGGTCAAAAAGGTAACAGGAACAACCAAAGTGAAGAAAATTCGATAAGCAGCCGGGTAAGCAGAAATGGGATATCTTCCTGCTTCTAATAACCCTCTTAATACCTCTGTTACATTGTAAATTTTGACAAACCAAATACTGGTAGCCCCCAATATAAACCAAATGCTATACAAGCTAATAATAGCACATCCTACTGTTATTAAACTTAAGAAATAATTAGGAAGATTTAATTGTAATTGAAAACTGGCATAAATGATAATAATTAAACCAAAAAGAACATCAGAGAAACCCCAAGGGGAGAGACTTCTTAAAGATAACCAATACTGACTACTAATAGGTTTTAGGAGAATAAAATCGAGAGTTCCTTGTTGTACTTGTTCGACGATACGATTCAAATTAGGCACTAATAATGTAGCAGAAACTCCCTGTAATAAAGTGAACATTCCCAAAACAATTAAAGATTCGTTCCAACTCCATCCTGGAAAAGTATAGTTGGTACGATAAAATAAAAATAAAGTAAAGATACTTCCCGTTAAACTGGTCAAACTACTAAAAACAGCGATTAAAAAATTCAAACGATATTCTAATTCTGCTGCGATCGCTGTTAACCAAAACAACTTTAAAACTTTTAAATAAACAATAATTTTTTTCATGTTTAAAAATCAAGGCATCCATTCTAAAATAATACTAAACTGACTATCTTTTTTCACCCGTGAATTTTGTTTTTCTATTTCCGTTGCCAATCGAATTTGTTTAGTAATAGCATAACCAAAAGAAACATTAGTCACCCCAACTTCATCATCTTCTCCAGGAGAAATAAACGTTTGAGTAAAAGACAAATCAGCAGCCCCAGATCGAGACAAAGGAAAGATTATTTTACCCCCAATATTAACCCCATCTTCTGAATAATTATTGGTACTAATAGAACGATAACCAACCACAGGGGCAACATTGACATAATAACCTAAAGGTAATAAATAATATTGTAAATTAACCCCTCCAGCGTCCCTTTTTCCAAAAGAAGTTTCATAGTCTCCACTAACAGTTAAACCGGTGCGACCAATAAAAATATCATTCACAGAAATATTAATTCCTCCATCGTGTTGAGTAGAAGGAAACTCTGCATAACCTATGCCTATTCTAGTACGAAAACTAGGATCATGATTAATATCTTCTAAAACATTAGGAACCTCTTTCATCCATCGTTGTAAAACCGAACTATTATTAATAACTTCTGGAGGCAAATCAAGAGAATTTTCCGAACTAGAATCAGATGTTTGACTGTAAACAGCATCAACTATAGTAGAAAATGCTGTCAATATTATTACAAAAGAAAAAGCCTTAAAATTTAACTTACTTTTCTGAAAAAACATATTGAAAATAAAGTTTAGAGAAAGGGTTTAATAATTGGACTTAAATTAACACAAAAGTCACCAACAGGTTGCAAGATAGCTTGACGACCAGTCCCCTCATTATAAGATAATTGAATTTGTAAATAACTTACAGGAAGATAAGATAACTTTTCTGGCCATTCAATAGCAGTAATACCCGGTAAAGCTTCCCCTTCTTCCCAATATTGTTCTAAATATAATTCTGCCACTGCTTCCGGTTCGAGACGATATAAATCTAAATGATACAGGGGTAAACGTCCTTGATGATACTCATTAATCAAAGTAAACGTAGGACTAACAATAGCATCAGTAATACCTAAACCCTCTCCTATTCCTTGTACTAAGGTAGTTTTCCCTG
>JBFRWO010000331.1:0-5941 GCA_051439625.1 Crocosphaera sp.
CTAACTAATTTATCAGCAACTTCCGCCATTCTTTTCATCATTGTTACTTCCGTTTCTGGATATTTAGGAACTAAATAAGAAGAATAATTCCAGTCAATATGAGGATAATCTTTTTCTAATAATTCTCTTGGGTGAGTTTCGGGATTTTCATTCATCCAATTGGGATTATGCCATTCTCCAATACCTGCCTCTAATTTTATGGGAAGATCGAGGATTTTTGCAACTTCAGAAGCGGTTTGAATAGTACGTAAAAAAGGAGAAGCAAAAATATGACTAATTTTTTCTTTTTGTAGACGTTTTCCTAATTGTTTCGCCTGAATAAAACCATCTTCTGATAAGGGTGGATCATAGCGTCTTTTAGCAGTATTAAACCACTCGGGTTTAACAAAATCAAGACGGTTTCCATGACGTGCTATCCAAACAGTTTGAGAAGAAGACATAAGCAATTAAAATTAAGAGTTTAGTTATTATTAATATTATAACTTATGAACTTATGGTTTTAATTATTCCCTCTATTCTTAATTTATTTTTGTCTTACTGAAGGGCGTTTAGTCCCAAAAGCAAGATTAATTAAGGGTTTTCACTTTTCCATTTTCTCCTTATATAGCAGTCTAACTAAAGGTTAAGTAGTCGGACATAAGTAAATAGCACTGTATTAACTTATGTAAATATAGCTGTAGCCTTACTCCTGCCCCCTGCCTCCTGCCTCTTCTCAACTGTAACGTTTATTTTTGTCCAGGCACTTAGGAGGTTTTGTTTTTGTCTATTTTGTTATTTCTGTATATTTGATATGAACTCACCTAACTTTGGGTAAGCTAATAACAGATAACCACAAATCACGAAATACAAATATATGTTTAAAACTTTATCTGCAGTAGCAATTTCCTCTACTTCTGCACTAATTTCTGCTACAGCTTTAGCGTCTGATTTTAACCCTAAATGGGACTTTAATTTTACAGGTAACATATCCGGTTTGGGGACAATTGAGCTTGATCTAACTGATGAAATAAATGGTGCTTTTTTGGTTGATTTTCTCGATTTCACTCTAGATTTTGGTGATGGTAATGGAGATCAATCTTTGTCTTTAAATAGTTTTTCTTTATCGCAACCACTTCGTTTCAATCCCATCGGTGATCCAATAGAATTAACATCATTAAGTGGTAATGGCTGGAATTTTGGTGTTGTTCCCTTAGGCGGTTTTGTTAACCTTGCTGGAAGTCCCAACCCAGTTCTACCACAAAGTAGTCCTAGTGGGGCGATCAGTTTTGCTGGTAATACCGTGACCAATGGTTTTTGGACAGCAACTCCTACTTCAGTACCAGAACCATCGAGTCTTTTGGGATTGGTTTCAGTTTTGGGTTTAGGTTTGATTTTTAAGTTTAGCTCTACTCGATAAAAGATTTTGGATTGTAGATTGAAAAGAAATTTAACTCTACAATCTATGTATTCAAAAAGCATTACTGATTGTCAGATTTGACATTCAACAATTTAATTTCACTATCTACTTAACTAGGATAATAATTCATGGGCATTTCACGTACTGGAGATATTCAGATTATTTCTCCTCCTTCTTCCGTTAGGAATAATCAATTAACAAGTAACAACACCATTTTTGCCTTTGCTGAACAAACTAATTTCTCTCTTATCACAGGTCTTGAACTCGATATTATCAGTGAAGGTACTTACAACACCAATAATCCTCCTTCTAGTTTTAGCAATTTCTTACCAGCAGGTATAAGAATTAATAGTTATTTCGTTCATTTTGACTCCAATACTAATGGACCAAACGGTAATCGTGAGGTTAGGGGGGCGGTAACAGTAAGCAATAATGAAAGAATTTTAGGCTTAATTGTCGATGGAAATGCAGCCTTACATAATGCTAACGGCGCAGGTACGACAGGTAATCGACTGGGATTATTTAGCACTACCTATCGAGATACCATCGGAGGTCCTAACACTAACAGTAATCACATTGATAGGGGCGACCTGGAATTTAGTGGAGGTATTTTGCGCGATCGCGTTGAATGGAGTGGACAAACCATTAATTTTACCTTCCGAGTTGAAGAAAGGAGATCAGACCAAGTACGAATCATTACTGAAACTTTAACAGCCCCGACACTTACCTCTTTTACCCTAAATGGTTCAAATAGAGATATTAGCGTCCCAGAAGGCACTTCTGTAGTTAATGCACAGCTACACGCTACCGATACTAACTTTCAAGCAAGCGTTACCTTTCTCTTGATTGACGACAATTCAATTGGTCGCAGTCTTGGCACTGATTCTTCTTCCCCCTTTACCTCATCAACTCTCAATTTAGGACCATTTCCTAACAATAAGCCAGGAAATGCCCCCTTTATCTATCAAGGTTTTGCCCGAGACAACGATAATTCAGACAGTGAGATCGTTGTCCGTCGAGTGTTTGTGTTCAACGTTGATCCGACTATCACAAGTATCAGTGCGCCGTCAACGATTTTTGAAGGGCAATCTGCACTTACTACAGTAACAGCAACAGATCCAGGCACAGATTCTGTTCAATTTCTGCTTAATGGTCAGAATATTGGCACAGACTCTAGGACTTCAGGAACCCGGAGCCGTAGTGGCTCGACCTCTACCTACACCGATAATGGACAATTTAGTATCGTAGCTCAAGCCATTGATCAAGACGGTGGATCAGATACTGTATCTCGAACAATCACCGTTCTTAACGTTGACCCCACTATTACCGGAATCAGTGCGCCATCAACGATTAATGAAGGAGAAGCCGCATTTGTTACTATTTCTGCTACAGATCCAGGCGCAGATTCCATTCAATTTTCGCTTAATGGGCAAAATCTTGGCACAGACTCTAGGACTTCAGGAACTCGAAGTGGCAGTGGTTTTACTCAAGTTTTTGCTGATGAAGGAGTATTCACCATTCAAGGTGTGGCTACAGACGATGATAATGGTACAGATACTCAAACCACAACTGTACAAGTGTTAAATGTTGATCCAACTTTAGTAAGTTTGACCCAAGACTTACGAGTTGAAGTCAATGAAGTATTTAATTTTTCCGCCCAAGCTACTGATCCTGGGATTAATGATGTTCTCTCCTATAATTGGGATTTGGATGGGGACGGTCAGTTTGATGACTTTAATGGAGCTAGTGGGCAGTTTAGCTTTACCAGTCCTGGCCTTCAAGAAATCAAAGTCAGGGTAGATGATGGTGATGGGGGGACAGATGAAGGGTCTTTCTTCGTCAACGTTATCACCAAAGTTAATGGCACCTCTGGACTAGATATTCTCACGGGGACTGCTACGGATGATGAAATCAATGGCGGTCTAGCAGGGGATATCATTACAGGTAATGGGGGAAATGACAGATTTATCTATGAGTCCTTATCAGATGGTGGGGACATCATTACAGATTTTTCACCAGGAGACATCTTTGATTTTTCGGAATTACTAATATCAAGCGGAGCTTCTGTGAATGATGTTGGTTTCCAAGGGTTGGGCAATAATACCCTCATTACTGTCCAAAATATACCTTTTCTATTGGTCCAAAATGTGACATCTGATATTGTGGATAATGCCGATAATTTTATCTTTTCCTGAACCGCTCTTAAGAGATTTTTTCAACCCAGGGTTATAGTTTTGAAAACCCATATAAAGACTGATTTATAATAAACGACCCCAGGGAACATCATCTTTGGGGTTAATTTTTGTGCAATTTTTTGGGTTCTATCGAACTTATTTTATTCAATAATAATTTAAAATTCTAATTCTTCTTCTTCTTCAATTATTTCGGGTCTTCCTATTATTTTTTGAACATTACTACTCGTTTTTGGTGTTTGCTTTTCTATGTGATTATTATTAAGACTATCATCTATTTCTTGTTCTATTATCGATTCTTCCAGATTTCTATCTGATGATTCTAGATCATCTGTTGAAGTAGATTTATCGGTTGTGAGATGATGCTCTTGATTAATAAAATATTCATTGTTAGCAATTATTTCTCCCTTAAAAAGTTTAGCAAATTCTTCTGCTACTTCTTGGATTTTATTATCAGAAACTTGAATATTATCAATATTACTTTCAATTGGTTTATTGATAGGTATATTATTATTTTCTTGTATTGTTTCTTGTATTGTTTCTTGTTCTTTTTTCTTATTATAATTGTGTAATTCTGTATTGATTACAGGTTCTTTATTTATATTATCTTGATTATAATCATCTGATTTTTTCCCATTTTTAACAATATCATTCTGGTTATTTTGATAAGTAACTTTCGGAGGTATAGAAGGAGAATTATGTGATTGATTTACTATTTTAGAGGCGTTTCCAACTTGTATATTAACTTTAACTTTGTGACCGACAACTTCTTGAAAAGCTGATTCAATTTGAGGTAGTTTATCCTGTGCTGTTTTGAGAAGTGTTTTAACTTTAATTCCCACAGTTGCCACCCTACCTTGATAACTAATTAAAGTACCATATTGTTTAATTAATGCTGAAGAAAGTGGAGGGAGTTTATCTAATACTAACTGCCAAATTTTTTCTATATCAATATCATCATTGATAATTGTTTTTTCTGATGTTTCAGTAATAGGTTGAGGTGGTTTAGATATTTGTTCTGTTTTCTCTTTTGGAGAATTTTCAACAACTTTTGATTTGGGTTCTTGTGGGGGAAATGTAGTGGTTTTAGCTTGAATATTATTCCTAGTTTTAGGTGAAATATTAGATGAGTTTACAATAACTTCTGGTGTGCAAGCATCGGGTAGTAAACCTAATAATGTAACTTCTAACCATAAACGAGGTTGAGTCGTATTTTTTAACTGAAATTCACTTTCTTTGAGCTTTTGTTGACCCCTTAAAATTGTTTCGGTTTTCCACTGGTACGCTTCCGTACATAAATCATTCCAAGTGGTAGAAGTTACGGCAACTAAATCAGACCTTTCTGGTGCAGTTTTCGCAATTAATAAGTTAAGATAAAACCCTGCTAAGTTTTGTAATACCACTAAAGGTTCTCTACCTCTATCCATCAATTTACGACAATATTCGATCACAATTTCTGGGTTATTAGAATTGATCGCTTGTAACAAAGATAATAAATCTCTCTCAGGAACCGCCCCCACTAAATCCCATACTTTTTCTGAGGTAATACCTCCTGATAATAAACTTAGTTGATCTAATAAACTTTCCGCATCTCTTAAGCCACCGTTGGCAATTTGCGCTACTAAAGTTAAGGCTTCTGGTTCAATTTCTATGTTTTCTTTTTCAGCAATTAATGTTAAATGGCTGACCATCGCTTCTAAAGGAATACGGCGATAGTCGAAGCGTTGACAACGAGAAATAATAGTAGGTAAAACCCGTTGCGGATCAGTGGTTGCTAAGACAAAAATAACCCGTTCTGGTGGTTCTTCTAAGGTCTTTAATAAAGCATTAAAAGCTGCCACACTCAGCATATGACATTCATCGATGACATACACTTTATAACGACATTGTACCGGGGCAAACTGCGATCGCTCAATAATTTCTCGAATATTATCCACCCCTGTGTTGCTGGCCGCGTCTATTTCAATCACATCCAAGGCCGAACCCCTAGCGATCGCCCGACAGACCTCACATTGACCACAGGGTGAAGCAGTAGGGACATCCACCGCCAAACAATTGAGTGATTTTGCTAAAATTCTAGCACTGGAGGTCTTTCCTGTTCCTCTTGGCCCAGTGAATAAATAAGCCGGGGCAATGCGTTGACTGGCGATCGCATTATTCAAGGTAGTGGCGATCGCTTCTTGTCCCACTAAGTCAGCAAAAGTTTGTGGACGATATTTATGATGGAGAGGTTCATAGGATGACATGGTTTAAGCAACTAACACGGGGATCTTCTATTATGCCCGAGAGTAATCTGGATCTGGTTTAAAACATTTGTATTATAACTGAATTTTTAATTAATATGTAAGGGATC
>JBFRWO010000332.1:0-3656 GCA_051439625.1 Crocosphaera sp.
TAATATACCTCTGGAAAACCATAGTTGTGATAAAACAACAACAGGTTGGGTAATAACAAGATCAAAAAATGGGAAAGACGCTGTAAAAAGAATAGTAAATCCTTGCTTACAACATTTTTCTATAACACTAGCAGTAATATGTACCAGTATTATATTAATATTTATTAATAATACAATCAATTTAGGATTTAAATATAAACAAGTCTTAATCATCACAATAATAATGGTGATATTAATTAATATTATATTTTTTTGTTTAAGAGAGGTGGTCTTTTTAGAAGAATCTGAATTTTTATTTGAATTGTTAAATAAAAAGATAAATCAAAGTCTCTTTATTCTTCCTATAACAGGAGATAATCATAAAAAAGCGATAGCTATATCAAATTTTATGTTTGTATTTATAATTATGTTAATTTGTCTTTTTACAGGAATTATAATACCAAAAATGACAGGTTCTGCACCATCAAACAGTAATAAATAACACAACGTAGTTTAGATCATTATCTCTATTTTTTTAATTAACTAATCAAGGAAACAATAAAAAGATCTGCAAAAGGGTTACAAGAGATTGTGATAGCTCAAGAGGGAAACGGACGCTGGTTAGTCAGGTTGGCTCAGAACCCTGTTAGTCATAAACAAGAAACAATATTATTGTCACTTCAAGAGTCTGAATTTAAGGTAGTGTCGTGTAATCATTATTATTCGACTCTTCAATCTATTCTAAAAACTTTTCTATCTGTTCAGTTAACCCTGGAGTTTCAGCCTCAGCAAACTCATAACTGGCCCGAATCATCGGTTTATTAACCTTAATTAATTCTCCTAAATTACTAGGAGTTGCTGCTACGACTACATCAACTTCTGCTTGATTAATAGTTGTTTCTAAGGCTTTTAATTGTTCGGGGAAATAACCCATTGCTGGTAAAACTGAGCCAATATGGGGATACTTTTCGTAAATTTTGGCGATTTCAGCCACAGCATAGGGACGAGGATCGACTATTTCTTTAGCTTGGGCCCGCGTAGCTGCAATGTAACCGGCACCGTAGGCCATTCCTCCATGAGTGGTAGTTGGTCCATCTTCCACCACCAAAACACGGCGATCTCGTACTAATTCTGGTTTCTCTAAAATAATGGGAGACTTTCCTTTAATAATAAGGGCGTTAGGGTTAACCTGTTGTACGGTTTCTTTAACCCGTTGAATATTAGCGTCTTCTGCTGGATCTACCTTGGCAATGATGACAATATCAGCCATGCGTAATACCACTTCCCCCGGATGATGGGTGGTTTCGTCTCCTGGCCTCAAGGGATCGACTAAAACCAGGTGTAAGTCGGGACGAATAAAAGGAAAATCGTTGTTTCCCCCATCCCAAAGGATAATATCCGCTTCTTGTTGGGCTTGTTGGACAATTTTTTCGTAGTTCACCCCTGCATAAACAATATTACCCAGGTTAATATGGGGTTCGTACTCTTCCCGTTCTTCTACGGTACAATTAGCTTGAGTTAGGTCATCCAGGGTGGCAAATCTTTGGACAGCTTGTTTTTCTAAATCCCCGTAAGGCATAGGATGACGAATGACTGCGACTTTTAAACCTTTTTTTTGTAATAATTTAGATAACCAGCGACTGGTTTGAGATTTTCCGCACCCTGTCCTCACCGCAGATACGGCAATAACGGGGACTTTTGCCTTTAACATGGTTTGTTGAGGCCCCAGTAATAAAAAATCTGTACCGGCAGCCAAAGCGCGAGAGGCCAGGTGCATTACCTGAGCGTGAGTAACATCGCTGTAGGCAAAAATGACTTGATCGATCGCTTTTTCTTGACAGAGGGTATCCAGTTCTTTTTCATCGACAATGGGAATACCTTTGGGGTAGAGAGGGCCAGCTAAGGAAGGGGGATAAAAGCGATTCGCAATACCTGATATTTGCGCTGCGGTAAAGGCTACAACTTCTACGTTTGAATTTTGACGGTAAACTTGGTTAAAATTATGAAAGTCCCGTCCGGCTGCCCCCATAATGACAATACGAGTCTGAGATCGTTCTGTTTTCATTTTTTCATACTCCCCTGATCAATTATGCTAATTCTTATTAGTTTTGAGACGAAAATGAATCCTATTTTATTGCTCTGAAGTTGTTTAAACTAAGTAATTATTAATATTTTCTAAACTTTATAATTATATTATAACAAATTTTCCGTTTATTATTTTTAGTCTTTTTGACTTAAAAATATAACATTCAGTAGCAGATTTGCAACAAAATAGTATTTTTTGTGATAAAATTGTAAAAAAACGTTACAGTATAAACAGATTGATAACGACAATTGGAGAGAGGACACCTAATGTTAGAACTGTATCAGTTTGAGGTTTCTCAATATTCCGAGAAAGTGCGCTTAATTCTTGATTATAAAGGGTTAGAATATCGGAAAATTGAAGTTACCCCAGGAGTGGGACAATTAGACTTATATAAAATGTCAGGACAAAGACAAGTTCCTGTCTTAAAAGATGGAGAAACTGTTGTTGCTGACTCCACTGAAATCGCCTTTTATTTAGATAGAAAATACCCAGAAAAACCCATTATTCCTGCTGATCCTCTTAAACGGGGACAATGTTTATTAATAGAAGAATGGGCAGACGAATCTATCGGAACTAAGGGAAGACTGGCTTTAATTGGGGCTTTAAATCAAAACCCAAATTTTCGTAGTTCTGTTTTACCAAAAGAAGTGCCTGACTTGGTAAAAAATATTATTAGTGCGGTTCCTGGGGATCTTTTGAGTGCTTTAGGGACAGGAGTTGGGGTTGGACCAGATGCAGTTAAAGAAGCTACCAAAGCATTGAAACAAGACTTAGAAGCACTCAGTCTTATTTTAGAACATCAACCCTATTTGGTGGGAGATGAAATTACTTTAGCTGATTTAGCCGTCGCAGGATTAAGTATTATTTTAAAACAACCTGGTGGTGACTATTTAGATATTCCTGATAACCTCAAAGGAAATGGAATTCCTGGGTTAGCAGATAATACCGCTTATGATGCTTTCTTCCTCTGGCGCGATCGCCTTTATATGGACTATCGCAAACCCCTTTCTTCTCAACCCTCTGAAGAAGAATCACCTACTAGCATTGAGATAGAATAGTAAGAACAGTTTACAGTTAGCAGTGAACAGTGATCAATCGATTACTGTTTAAAAAACCAGACATTTGTTGTTAATTATTTAGAAAAAAAAGATCATGAAAACCTCCGAAAAACAATTTGAAGTTAACAAAACCGAACAAGAATGGAAAGAAATTTTAACCCCAGAACAGTTTAATGTTTTGCGGAAACATGGCACTGAAAGAGCAGGAACCAGTCCTCTCGATAAAGAATATGGAGAAGGAACCTATAACTGTTCCGGTTGTGGACAACCCTTATTTACCTCTGACACTAAATATAACAGTGGAACAGGTTGGCCCAGCTTTTATAAACCCATTGAAGGTGCTATTGAAACCTCAGTTGATCGTACTTTATTCATGACAAGAATTGAGGTACATTGTAGCAGTTGTGGTGGTCATTTAGGTCATGTATTTGGGGATGGACCAAAACCCACAGGACAACGTTATTGTATGAATGGCGTTTCTTTGAAGTTTGTCCCGAAAGGTTAATAATAGGTTAGATGAGGAGTGTGGGGAG
>JBFRWO010000333.1:0-18239 GCA_051439625.1 Crocosphaera sp.
TGATAACAATAAGCTGCCTCTCCTTCAACAAACACTTGAGCATTAAAAGATTGATGATCTTCTGCTGCAAAAGGATAAGGAATTAAGACAGCAGGAGTTTTAGTAATTGCTAATTCTGTTAAAGTTCAGGCACCGGCACGACTCACCGCTAAATCTGCTCTTTGTAATAATCCCGCCATGTTATCATAGAAGGGTAAAGAAATATATGGAGGGTGTTGAAAACTGTCAGCATCAGGGTCATTTTTTCCTGTTAAATGTACCACATAAGCACCCATTTCTAACCACTCTGGAACACATTGACGAACTAATTGATTGACAGAAACTGCACCTTGAGAACCCCCGACAATAACAATTAAAGGCACATTATCAGGTATTTTTAAGTCTAAAGATTGAGGAGTATAAAACTGCGATCGCACAGGGGTACTAACCCAAAGAGTAGAGATATTAGGTAAATATTTTTGAGTACCTTTAAACCCTAAAGCAACCGTATGACAAAAGCGACTCAATAGTTTAGTAACCTTGCCAGGAATATAATTTGCTTCGTGAATAATAGCAGGAATTCCTGATAACTTAGCAGCTAAAATAGTAGGACTTGCAATATACCCACCAGTTGTAAAAACTACATCTATTTTTTCTTCTTTAATTATTTTTTTTACTACAAAAACTGAGTTAACTAAACCCAATAAAATTTGTAACTTTTTCAGAGGAGAACGAGTTTGAAAACCCTCAACTGATATAGTATGAAAAGGATAGCGATCGCCGATTAAACTCTGTTCAAGACGGTTAGGAGTTCCTAACCATTGAATTTCGTAATCTGGTAATTTTTCAGCCACTCCCAAAGCAGGAAAAACATGACCCCCGGTGCCACTTGCTGCGATCAATAAACGTGCCATAAAAACAAAATATTCGTTATAATAAAGCGAAAATCCTGTATGGTTAATCAGGATAGTTCACACAAGGTAGACGCATGATGTATCGCCATTGGTTCCTCTCTGTTATAATTGGTTTCGGTATAAGCTTAGGGACTCATTTAACCCTCCGTGCAGAAAGTCCTGACACTGCACCGGTTGAATTAAAAGCCCTAATTACGCAAATCGATGCGGCAGCTAATAGACAAGACATCGATCGCATTCAATCATTATATAGTGACCAATATGTAACGGCTGATGGGTTAATCTTAGATGAGTTTACCGAAAGCTTAAAAGCATTGTGGAAAGATTATCCGGATTTAAACTATACAACAGAATTATTATCTTGGGAAAAACAAGGTAGCGGTTGGGTAGCTGAAACCTTGACAACTGTGACAGGAAATAGTCAACAAGGAGGGAGAAAAATTCAACTAGAAGCCAAGATTAAATCCCGTCAAACTTTCCAGGGAAATCAATTGATTCGTCAAGAAATCTTAAGCGAAGAAACCAGATTAACCTCTGGAGAAAATCCCCCAGAAGTGACCATAAATGTCCCAGAAACTGTGAAAGTTGGAGAAGATTTTGATTTTGATGTTATCGTCAATGAACCTCTCAGAGATGAGTTATTAGCAGGTATGGCCATGTTAGAAAAAGTTGACAGCGATCGCTATTTAGATCCCTCTACTATGCAGTTAGAATTGTTACAATCTGGGGGATTATTTAAGCGAGTTCGTGCTGCTGAAGAACCACAAAATCGTTGGCTTTCTGCTATTTTAGTCCGTAGCGAAGGTATTACTATGATTACTCATCGTGTCAGAATTGTTGACTAAGGGAAATAGTAAACTATCCTACAAACTAATCAAAATTATGAGGAACTCGTCATGACTGAATCTGAACAATTAGCAGAAATTAAGGAATTAATTCAAACAAATAATCAACGTATTGAGGAAAGACTCGATCATCTTGAAACTACAACTGATGGTATTAATCAAAGACTTAAAGAGTTTGATATTCGTATCGAAACTTATCAGAAAGCGTCCCAACAAGTGGTTAATTTAGCTTTTAGTTTAATTATTGCAGCAACCGCAGCGATCGTTATTCCTGCGGTTTTTGGAAGGTAAGTGAATAAATTGAGCATTATACACTTTAGCAATATAAATTAAGAATTTGACCAGGGATAGAGAGCGCGAAATTCCTGTCTATTGTAATCTAATACTTCTTCCCATTCCTCGTAAGTCCATTGACTATAATGGACAATTTTTGCCAAAAGAAAATCAATTTTTTTTCCTGCAAAAGCATCATCTAAGATTTTCTCTAAACCAGTTTCAGCAAATGCTGCTAAGAGAATAATTGCTTTAAGATTAAGTTTAGATGTTGCTTCATAAGTGATAAGTTTAATAAAATCTGGTAATCCAATGGTTTTCCTATTAACATCTCCGTTTTCAATAGGTTTTACCCATCTTGGTGTTCCAGAAAAACCGATTTCTTTTAATTTCTTTAAAGTTTTCGATTCTACTTTAGTTCGCTGAAAAAACACCTTACTTGTTTCATATCCTAAAGCAACTCCTATATTTTCAATACCAATACGCTTTTCTCCATCAGGAAGCATATATGCGTCTAAAACGGATCTTCCAAGATTAATTTCACAACTAACAGCCTTAATAGCATTGTCAATAGACATTGTTTCCATAGTAACCTACTAAACTAAATTAGTTCATTTACCACTGTTTATGACTTTTTAACAATAGTAAATCTTTGATTGATTTGGGAGGCTATACTATTATAGTACACTAAAGATTTTTTGTAATAGATTTCTCAATTCTATTCATTTCTTTATTCCTGTATATTTAAAGAGGAAGGTGGGCATTGCCCACCCTACAAAGTTAATCTAACCTTTCTCAACTTCTGCAACCATTAACAGGGTTTTCAAGACAGAATCAGGGTTTAAACTCATAGAATCAATTCCTAATTCTACTAAGAATTTAGCAAACTCTGGATAGTCGCTCGGTGCTTGACCACAAATACCAATTTTACGGCCTTTTTTCTTGGCAGTTTCTATTGCTAATTTAACCATTCGTTTCACCCCTTCGTTGCGTTCATCGAACAATTGAGCAACTAAAGCAGAGTCCCTATCTAACCCCAAAGTAAGCTGAGTTAAATCATTAGAACCGATGGAAAAACCGTCAAACACTTCTGCAAATTGATCCGCTAAAATAACGTTACTGGGTAACTCACACATAACGTAAATTTGCAACCCATTAACCCCTTGTTTCAGTCCATGTTTTGCCATCTCTGCAATTACTTTCTTGCCTTCTTCTGGGGTGCGACAAAACGGAATCATGGGGATAACATTAACCAAACCCATCTCATCCCGTACCGTTTTCATGGCCTGACATTCCAAAGCAAAAGCCTCACGATACATGGGATCATAATAACGAGATGCACCGCGCCAACCAATCATGGGATTATCTTCTTTCGGTTCAAAACCTTGTCCCCCTAATAAGTTAGCATACTCATTAGATTTAAAGTCAGACATCCTGACAATGACTGGTTTCGGATAAAATGAAGCAGCAATAGTAGCCACTCCATGAGCTAATTTGTCGACGAAAAATTGCGGTTTATTGTCATACCGTTTCGTCAATTCTGCAATCTGTTCTTTAACTGCTACATCCTCTAATTCGTCAAACTTCATTAACGCCAAAGGGTGGGCTTTAATATGGTTAGCAATAATGAATTCTAGACGAGCTAAACCAACACCTTGCGCCGGAATACTAGCTAAAGAAAAAGCTTTTTCAGGGTTGCCCACATTCATCAAAATTTGCGTTCTGGTGACAGGTAAATTATCTAAAGGAGTTTCTTCTACTTCAAAAGGTAATAAACCCTCATATACCCTGCCCTCGTCTCCTTCTGCACAACAAACGGTGATTTCTTGACGAGTTTTGATAGTATCCGTAGCATCTCCACAACCAACGATCGCAGGAATTCCCATTTCACGAGCAATAATTGCAGCGTGACAGTTACAGACAACAACAGGGGTATATTTAGCCGTAAAAACGACATAATTATGATGCTCAGCAACCGTAATATTGTATACATCTCCTTCACTTTTTTCTCCTACTTGAATGACACGCTGCATTCTCGTATCACCGTCAAGAAGTTCCTCGAATTCTCCCATTTCACGGAGTTGTTTATCAGAAATCAAACAATTGTTATCTTGACGGAGTTTAATTTGTCCTGTTGCTTGATTTTCAAACAATTGACGAGTGGCAAAAAAGCGAGTTTGGATGGTTCTTTGCTTAACTTCCCCTTTAACTCTTTGGGTGTAACCTAAAATTTCCTCTAGTTTTTCTACAATTTGCAAATGATAAATATTGCAATTTTTAGTAACTTGAGGAACGGTATTAATCTTTAGACAAGCAATAATTACAGCTTGTAATAAGTTCTCTTCAGAGATATAGATATGAAGGCGGTTCTTATGATAACAACCATCTCCGTCAATAACCCCTCCTAAAAAGTAATAAGACAGTTCAGCCTCATTTTCTAGAAGCAGTTGCGTGATGTTATTTTCCTTTTCTTTGACATCATAGGCGATCGCTTTAGAATCAAGTCGATAAGCAGTTGCTTGTCCCGTAACTTTTTGTCCCCGAATATAACTAGAAGAAACAGGTTTTACTCGAGGTGTAAAAGACTTCCCATAAAGACTATTGGCCAAATCATTCATTTTAGAAATAAAGGCTTGTTTTTCAGGGACATCTTTTTGAATAAACTGGACTTCTCCACGGGTTGAACTGGTATAAATTGAACCATCCGTAATGATTCCCCCTAAGAAATAAGCCAGATCTGCTTTTTGATGTTTGTTGTTACCTAAAGAGGGAATTTTTTGAGCAACAGTTAACATCTCTTGTCGCTTCAATAGGTCTTGAACTTCAGTTTTTGTGTACTTTCCTCCCCGTAAATTAACCATTTTATGGTCAGGAGTAAGACGTAAAGTATTATCGGTTATTCTACCCGTTTGCGAAACACTAATATCAATCATTTCAGACTGACGTTTCATCGTATCTAAAATGGGTTTCCACTCAATTTTATGGGTTTTGGTATTGAGGGATAAAGTAGATAACCCTTCATATCCTTGTTCGTACACTTGACGCAACGTCATAAACCCTTGATTGGTCAGGATTTTTGTCTTACCATCAAAGCAAGTTCGACCCCCTTGGTTAGTAACGATCGCACTAGCTTTTTTCATGATCGGTTCCCAGTCGGGATCGGTGCGGTTGGTAACCAGAACTTCCCCTGGTTTAAATTGGTCAATTTTACTCGCTTCCAGGATAACACGGGCATTTCCTTGACCGATGGCCGCCCCCACACTGCGCCCCATAGCCACAACGTTACTTTGCTCTTTTAATTGATAGGTTTTCAGAACATTAGCCGCTTTTTGAGATTGTACGGTTTCTGGGCGGGCCTGCACAATGTAGAGTTCTCCGGTGCGTCCATCTTTTGCCCATTCGATGTCCATAGGGGTATAGGTTTCCCTGACTCGGGAATAGTGATCTTCGATAATACAAGCCCAGTTTGCTAGTTTTAAAATCTCTTCATCCTCTAAGCAAAATTGTTCTTGTTCCTCCTCTAAAACGTCCACATTTTTAGTCAGTTTCGATCCCCCTGTATCGTAGATCATTTTAATGGCTTTGGTGCCAACCCGTTTTTCTAAAATAGGGCGATAACCTTCTTTTAAAGTAGGTTTAAAGACATAATATTCGTCCGGGTTAACGGCACCTTGTACCACATTTTCTCCTAACCCATAGGCCGCCGTAATTAAGGCCGCATTTTTAAAGCCGGTTTCTGTATCAATAGAAAACATAACCCCGGCTGAGGCAAGATCCGAGCGCACCATCTTTTGTACCCCTACAGAAAGGGCAACAGCAAAATGATCAAAGCCGTTATAATGTCGATAGGAAATAGCGCGATCAGTGAACAAAGAAGCGAAGCATTTATGACAAGCTTCTAGCACCCCTTTAACACTATGAATATTGAGATAAGTTTCTTGTTGTCCGGCAAAACTTGCTTCGGGTAAATCTTCGGCTGTAGCACTAGAACGCACCGCAACATCAAGATTTTGGGTTTCTATTTGACATTCTTCGCGATATTTTTCATGGAGTTTACTGCACTCATGACTGTAGCGATTGCAAAGCATTTTATAAGCTTCAATAATCGCTGTTTCTAATTCTTTGGGAAAGGGAGTATTTAAGATTAAAGAACGGGCTAATTGTCCTCTTTCTTGTAAATTGGTAACATCATTAACGTCTAAATCTGCAAATAAATCTCTTAATCTTGACTCCAATCCTGCTGATTCGATAAAATATCGATAGGCATAAGCGGTAGTAGCAAATCCTGTGGGAACGTTAACACCTTTAGGTTGTAATTGTTGTATCATTTCCCCTAAAGATGAGTTTTTTCCTCCTACTAAACCAACATCTTTGCTACCGACTTCTTCAAACCAAAGGATGAATGCTGTTTCTCTGTTCATCGTTGGGGTTATTTCATACGTCGTTGCTACCATAAGTTTTTAACCCTAATTCTTATCTCTATTTTAACCAGTTTTGTTACCTATTAGTAGCTTGTTAATTTTTATCAATAAACTCTATTTTTTGTTAACTTTATAAGTAAAATACACTAGGGAGAACCCAAATAAAAAGTGACCAAATCTAGATTTGGTCACAGTGAATTAAGAAAAGAATTAGGGGACTAACTGAACAGGAAACCCTTGATCCCGTAGCACTTCAGCAGTTCCCCGTCCGGGTTTATAATTGTAACCCCATTGACCACTATCATGGAGAATTTGGGGAGTTAATAAGACAATGACTTCCGTACGTTGGGAAGTATCCGTTTGACTTCTGAATAAAGCTCCCAGGAGAGGAATATCTCCCAATAAAGGAACCTTGCTGCTGGTAGATTGATCAGACTCACTGATAATCCCCGAGAGAATTAAAGTCTGGCCATCCCGAAGACGAATTAAACCAGAACTTAATTCTCGACGGTTCAAGAGGAAGAGTTGATTCTGACCTCCATCAGCCCCACTATCAAATAGTTGTACATCCCCAACCGCAGCAATAGTAGGACTTACTGTCAGATTAATGTAACCATTGTCATCAATTTTATCCACATCAATGGTCAAAGTTAATCCTGCATCTTGTAAATCAGGGGTTGTTGTTCGTACACCACTGAGGGGATCGACTTGGGTGGTAATGTTTTCAATCACCTTTTGAGTGAGTTTAACCGTTGCTTGTTGTCCCTCTTGAACCACTAAAGTCGGGTCGGTGAGAACTTTACCATTACCACTTTGGATATTAGTTTCAATTTGCGCCAAGAAACGTTGGGGAAATTGAAAGAAACTGGGAAGGGCTGCCGTTGAGGTTGCCAGGGCTCCAGGGGTTACTGTGGTGGTAACAATTCCCGTTTCAGGATCAAAGGTACTTTCAAAAATATCTGGTTCTCCTGGGGTAAAGTCCGTAATTCCTGCAATACTTGGATCGAAGGAGACACCAGCAACTCGACCAAAGAATTCTGCATCACTCGAAGTCCGAATTAAATTTCCTTGATCATCAAGGAATAGAGTTCCACCCCCTTGTCCTGGAGCAACAATGATACGCTCAAAATCCAAAAACGTATTACCCTCAATTAAAGGGTTATTGATCACAGGAGGATTAATCACACGACCTGGTGGGCTGTTAATATCGTCGCCACTCACAGGACTAAAGCCCCCAAACCGCAGTACAGCAGTCCCATCATCTTGAACCACAAAAGTATCCCCAGAACCGAAAGAAAAATTACTACTAAAGGATTGATCGTTGGTGAGAGTGACATCCACTACCTTGACATTAACAGCTACTTGACGGCGACGGGCATCCATTTGGGTTAATAGAGAGGTAGCCACTTGAACATCACGGGGTTCTCCCACTAAGGTAATAGTGTTGAGACGGTCATCAGAGGAGACGGTCAACCCCTTCAATAACATAGGACCAGTTGCTCCGTCACCTGCTGCTGATGTCAAAGATTCTAGGGTACTGGGCAGTTCTCTCCGTCCCACCACCCGTTGGGTTAAGGGATCGATAATATCTTCCGTTTGGGTGATTAATCGTTGAAACTCTGCCCCTTGGGAGGCCAAAAACACCCCAGCGTTGGAAGATTCCACTTGGTTGAGACGTATGGTACGACTAACTAAAGTGCGGGCTGCTTGGGGTAACTGAGAACCCACAAACACAGTCCTTCCCCTGCGGTTGGCTTGTAGTCCCGAAATCATCAACACAGCGTTAAAAACATCTTCTACCGGTTCATTTTCTAAATCTAGAGATACTGTGGCTTCTGCGGCAGCTTGTCCCTGTCCCTGGCCTTCACCTGCCCCTGGAGTATCGGTAAATACCAAATTCATCCCAGCAAAACGGGCTAATACTGCTAAAACTTCCCTGGCCGGGGCTTCTCGTAGAACCAACCGTGGCACAATGACACTACTGCCCAAATCGATTTGACTAGCCCCTGCGTCAATATTGGAAATAGCCATGTCTCCCACCGGTGGAGCGATGGCCCGTGGTAGAGTGGGAGCTACGGGCATAGTGGGTTGTAAGCTATCGGGAATAGAAGTACCATTGGACCTGATAATCACTTCAGGATTAGGCACTAGCACCTCTGAGTTACTGCCAGAAGAACGGATTGGGGCTGGACTTGGAGCCTGAAAAGTTTGTCCTGGGGCTTGGCTATAAGTAGGAGTTCCCGGGGAATAGTTAGGCATTTGAGCAAGGAAGGGAGAGGACGGAGTTGATTTTGACTCCGATAACTCAGCAGCCATAATTGAACTGCGATCGCCTTGGCTTTTGCTCTCTTGTTTTGCTAGTTCAGCACTAAGTTTTTCAAATAAAGAGGGAGTTTTAGGGAGCATCGCATCCTGTTGCTTATCCCCTATACTTTCATATTCAAGACTGTGAGCAGAAAACTGAGAGTCTTCAGCTGCCATTAAGGGTTGATGGCCTAAGAGTATGAGCAATACTCCACTGGTCATAAGCGGGTAACGATAATGTTTCACGGTTCACTCCATGTTTTACACACACAACACACACACACACAAGTATCAGTTAAAACTGTTAGTGACTATTTTGACACAATCGAGATTTTAGGTAAGGATTTCAACCGGAGATTATTCTTGCTCTGATTGTTCTCCTTCCTCTGAGCCTTCTCCTTCGGAGTTTAATTCGGCCAATTCTTCAGGACTTAAGGGTAAGATTGCATCTAAGGTGAAACTGGTTTCTAAAGCATTGTTTTCTTGGGCTTTAGCTTGTTGTATGGCAACGCTTTGCCCTCCTTCTTCCTTAATTTCCACAATCTTAATGGTAAATTGTTCCTCAACCAATTTAGAGTTTAATCCCCTAATCACTAATAACGGTTGCAGTCGCTCTAAGTCTCTTAGAAGACTTTGGGTTGAGTCAAAATCGCCTCTGATGGTTAAGTCAAATTTCTGACTTTTTAGTCGATCGTTGGCGCCTTCTCCTAGAGAACTATCCCTCACTACTGTGATGCCCCCGTTGGGACTAAAACTGACTAATTCGGCTTGGTGTTTTTGAACCAGTTGATTAATATCAAAAAGTATGGTTCTCAGGCTTTCCTCGCTAGAAAACAAAGACAATACGTCGCTTCTTAGGGCTTCGGACTCTCTCAATTTTTGCTCAGCTTCTAACATTTTTTGGCTGAGTTCCCCTGATTGTTGCTGTGCCACTTGTCCCTGTTTTTCGGCTTCGGTGGCTTTGAGTTGAGTATAATTGTCATAAGCTGGCTTGACAAAAATGAAGCCGACATAGATCGAACCCAATAATCCTAAGACCCCTAAACAAATACCACTGATTTGTGGGGTGAAGGTAATGCCAAACGCGCTTGGGTAACTACTGCCAACTTCATCAAAATCGACATCGGTTTCCGTGGAATTAAATTCTTCTGAAAAGGTCATGGTTTCAGCACTCCTTTATCTTCAAGGGCTCTAATACGATTGACAAGACCGACCGCACCAGTACGAGCAAAGTCTTGTAATAACTCCGATGACGGGCGATCGCTAATAACAGTGGTGATAGTATATCTAACCCCTTGAGGAAATTCGACTTCGAGATTTTCGGGGGTATTTTCGGTTTCTACGGGAAAGTTCTCTAAACTAGCCGTTTTAATCACGGTTTTTTCTGCGTCTAGCAGGGGAGAACTTTGTAGAGTTAATAAAAAGTCATTGAGGTCATCATAATTCAGCGCATAACCAGTAAGGGTCACTTCGCTGTCTGTTTGGACAATGGAACCTAACCGAACATTGGCCGGAACTTGGGCTTCAAGTTCGCTGAGAATAGCTGACCAGGGACGAATTTGATTAAAGACCGTGACTAAAGACTGAATCTCTCGATCATTTTGCTCAACTTTGGCATTAATCTCTTCGATATTTTTGTTTTGTGCGCTTAATTGTCCCAGTTGATTTTCTAATTCTTGGATGCTTTGTTCTGTTGAAGAAGATAACTGATTCAACACCAATAGAGAACTGGCTGTGATCGCAGGTAAGACTACCATGATTGCTCCACCAATCAACAGGGGAATTTGTTCTGTTAACGAGGAACCACGAGATTCGGGAACCAGGGTTGCTTTCGTTTTGCCGTCGAGATTACGATCTTTAAGAAAATTAATATCTAAACTATACATAGATTACACCTCCCGTAATCCTAAGCCTAAAACAGTTCCTAATGCTGGCCGTTGCACGGCTGGAATCTCCTTATCCATTTCTAAGGATAAAGCAGCGATGGGATCAATTTGCATGGTCGGCAAACTGAGACGATTGGTAAAGTATTCATCCAATTGTACTAAACCTCCTCCTGGGCCGGCTAATAATAATTGAACCACTTCTAGTTCTTCACTTTGGTTTAAGTAAAAGTTAATGGAACGACGCAACTCGTCGGTTAATTCCCCTAAAACTCGCATCAAGGCTGTCATCCCTGGATTAACGGCGGTTCCTTGGTTAAACTAAGCATAAAAGTCGCCTTTTATACTCGTCTTCAAAACCGGACATGAGACTTTCACCTCATCCGGCTCCTCAATGACCTAGTGTTTGTCATACATACCAGTCGTTTCGCTTCTGCGGCGTAGGCTGCCGTCTGAAGTTGTTTTTGTGTCATGGCAATGTCTATGGAGTAATTGGAAATTGTTAATTGAATCTTTACCGCCCAGTTTTCTGGGGATAATATGGTCGATTTCCATTATATCTCCGAGTTTGAAGTTTAATCCACAGATGGGGCATTGACCTTTTTGGATTTTAAGGAGTTTTGTTCTTGTTGGGGAGGTGAGAGGGTGTTTACCCATTCTTTTGCCCCAATATGTCCAATCTCCATCATAAGGGCTGACATTTCCTTTGACTTTGGTGTGTCGTTGGATTTTAGTGTCAGTGTGTTTGTATAGGTGTACCTGAATTTTTCCTATGGTTCTGAAGCCCCATTCACTATTTCTGATGGGATGCCAGTATTTGTTTTTAATCCATTTTTTACCTTTGTTTGAGTGTCTTTTGTTTGCCCATCTCCATAACTTTAAGAATAGAAGGTGGTCAAGTTTTCGGAAGATATCTTGGCTACAGACAGTTGAGTAGTATTTGCTCCATCCTCTTGTGATTCTATTAAGGTGGTTAATTAGAACATATTGAGGGGAACTGGAATGTTTATCCACTATCTCTTTTAGCTTTCTGTATTGCTCCCGTATTTTACTCTCACTGGGGCTGATTATGAATTTGGTTCCTAATACCTTACCGTTAGTGTTTTTTGCACTATGGTTAATTCCTGCTTTATGGTGTTTAAAGTGGAATCCCAGAAAGTTAAATCCTGGTTTTTCCTCTTTGAGAGGTTCCATAGTATGGCATATTCTGGTTTTACTGGGTTTTAGTTCTAGTCCCATGTTATTTAACCATCTTTCGATTGCTGTTTTTGCTTCATTGATAGTGTTTAAGTCTTCGTGAATTATCACAAAGTCGTCTGCGTATCTAATGAAGCCCATCCTTGACCTTTTTTCCCTTTTTCCATCAGAGGGTCTGACGGGTTTGGTTCTTTCTGCCAAGGATTTGACACATTCTTCCATACCATGTAATGCGATATTGGCTAGAAGTGGTGATAAGGGTCCCCCTTGAGGGGTTCCAGTATCTGTTTCTAGGAATGTGTTGTTATCTACAACTCCTGTTTTTAACCAGGCTTTGATTTGCCTTGTTAGTGTGGGCGTTGTGTTGAGTTTTTCTAGCAATCTCTGGTGATTTATTTTGTCGAAGCACTTTGAAATATCGGCATCTAAGACGTATTTGGGTTTCATTCTTAAATGTCCGTAAATTGCTTCTACAGCATCATGAGCGGAACGTCCTGGTCTGAATCCATAAGAGTTTGGTTCAAACTTTGCTTCCCATTCTGGTTCCAGTGCCATTTTAACTAGGGTTTGTAAGGCTCTATCGTCTATGGTAGGTATTCCCAAGGGTCTTTTTTCCTCTGTTCCAGGTTTGGGAATCCAAACCCGTCTAGTGGGTTGGGCTTTGCCTGTTATTTTGAGGTTTTTTACAAGTTTCATCCGATCTTTAGGGGATAAGGATTTTTGTCCATCTATTCCTGCTGTCGAACGTCCTTGGTTGTCTTGGGTTACTTTCCTGACGGCGATACATTTGGCTGCCCAGGAACTCATTAGGAGTTTTTGTAATCTGTGGACTGTCTTGACATCGCCACGTTGACTGGCTCGATAAATCCGAGATTGGAGCTTGAATACTATCTTCTCTAACTTGCGCCAGGGAAGGGTATTCCATTCATACATCGGTTTTTCCGTGTTCATGACATTTACTCTTTTATTTCAGCTTTATCTTCTTGGTCATCGTGTCTCCGTGGGCATATTCATTTCATTACGAAATGACGTTAGCTTCTGAGACAATCCTGACTATCTAAGGCTTGCGCTGGTTACTACTCAGGTTTTCGACCTTATCCTGAGAGCCTTTAGATAGCTTATCTCGTTCCTGATTATCGTTGGTTCTGACTTTAGAATCCCTCTCTCTACCGGAGATTTGTTTCAGGGCTTTTGCCTTTGTGTTTGAGGATGCTCGTACTTAACACAACCGTTTAAGTACCTTTTGGATGAATCTGTGGACTTCATCCCTCTCCATCTCGTTGACATTTTGTCCGTAGCCAATAACCCGTGTAGGCTACTTCAGCTTAACGATAGTTCACATGAGGGTTCGCTTTCGCTATTCATGGTCAGGTGACTAGCCAAGGATTCCTAATCGGGTTTTAGGTTACTGGCATTTCTCCCCGCTTCACTCCCGTTGATAACCATTCTCTGAAAGTGGGGGAGCATCATCACTCCTTGCATCTGGAGGGTTGGACTTGTTTTTAGAAGAAACTCACCAACACGATAATCAAGTTGTCAAGGTTCATGTACCTTACTGCTCTTCCCTTAAGCTATATGGCTTAATTTCGAGCAAACGAGTCGCACGGTTGTTAAACTGTCAAACTGGGTGACAGGAATGGTCATTCCTTGCAGAATTTCTGGGTTACGAGAGGCTGGTAAATTCATGGCCCGTGATAGGGCATTTTGCATCTGAAAGGTTCCAATGGGAACGGTTCGAGAAAATTGAGGAACTCCATCGACGACAATGGCAATTTCTGTGCTATCAAATTCTACATCCACCAAAACCGCTGCTTCGCTAGACCCGAACTGTCTTAGTTGTTCGCGAATAGTACGAATCACTGAAAAACTGTTGATTTCTAGCACATCGACTTCTAATCCTGCTTGGCCGAAAGTGTCCCTGTAGGAATCTGTTACTTCACGACGGGTTGCCACTAACAAAACTTGTATTTTTTCGATGCCATCGTCGTCTTCAAAGAAGCCCAATTTTTGATAGTCTAAATCGACTTCTTCTCTGGGATAGGGTAAATACAAGGCTGCTTCGTGGTTTAACACCATATCTCGTAATTCTGCTTCGTCTAATTCGGCAGGAACAGGAATGATACGGATAATGGCTTCTCGCATGGGAACGGCAGTAGCAATCTTTTTCGCTTTGATCTTATGTTCGGCAAAAAATTCCTGAATCAATTCCGCTAACCCTGGAGAATCGACAATTTTCCCCTCTTCAAAAATGCCTTCAGGCACTTCTGTACTGCAAAATTTGGCTATTTTATAACCTTGACCTTGTTTGGCTAGTTTCGCTAAGTTCAACCTCTCGGGAGTGATTTCTAAACCAACCCCGTCGGACTTCCCCGGCAATAAACCGCCAATCACATCTTGGATACGGCTTAACATATATTTACTAAATGAATATTGACCGATGTTTTCATGGATAACCCTAAAAAACAATGTTGATCGAAATCACATTGTGGTGGTTACCGTTCTAATGTAACTCAATTTTTTCTAACATCCCAGGCTTAAGGGAAGTCAGAATTTTCTCATAGCAGTTTTCAATATTACATTGGGCTGTTTATGGTTTACTACGAGGTCTTATTGTTTTTCTCCTTTAACTTAGGTCTCGCTCCGCGAGTGCTGCCGCACGGCTGAAGACATCATCTACATATTTGCCTGCTTTTGTCAATGCGAAACTTCTAATTTTTATGAGTGACAATTCTTGTCTGATAAGATAAAAGTATGATTACAGTTTCAACTTCTTTTGTATGTTAAGGAGTCCAAAAATTGGGTGCATTAAGACCTCCATCAAATTTTTCTTTTAATTCTTCGAGAAGATCGAAAGCTGCATCCTGATCATCATCTTCTAAGGCTGCCTTAACATTATTAAGCTTTTCTACTATGTCTTCCTTCGTATCTTGAAGGAGAGTTGTAAATTGCAACCAATTATAGAGATGATATATCAAGTGAAATGTAGATCCATCACTTAACGTGTTTTCGGGATTTTGTAAAAATAGTTCTACCTCTACCAACCAGTCTAATGCGGCTTGAATACCATCAATGTAAATGTGAAAGACAGCAGTGTTAATCATTTTATCAGGAGCGTTAGGATATGCAAAACGAAATGCTTTCCAAGCTTCATGACGAACATTGTCCCTTTCTATTAAAGCTTTCACTATTTCCCACTTTTGCAGTCTAGAAAGAGGTGGATTAATTATTTTACTGTCTTCAGACATAAGATATTTAGGGTTTACTCTTGATTTTATTACTTTGTGGGGGAGATAAGCGCGAAGGTGACAGGGGATGCAATCTAGATATTTTGGTTTGGTCAAGTAGGATAATATTCTGTTATATTACCTGACCTACCCGATAAATGATAACCCAAAGCTTTCAGAACAGCTTAAAAAGCTAACTGATAAATCTCCAACACTGATCAAACTGATAAAAGGGAGATTCTTTCCGACAGGGAGAAAGTCAAGTGTGAAAAAGGGGCAGAAAAACTTGACTGATCTAACTCACTTCAAAAAAATTCACTTAAAGACTTCCCCTCTCAGGAAAAATCTGTTAAGATACATTAAGAGTACAAGGGGCAAGCCAGTAACCCGAACACAATCTTTAGCTAAAAGGCTACACTAGAGGATTTGCTTGGTTTTTCGCCCCAGTGGAAGATAAGGGGTAAAACCAAATAATACATGGGCAACAAGCCAACTATTGCTATATCTCACCTCGGTTGTGAGAAGAATCGTATAGATTCGGAACATATGCTAGGCTTACTAGCAGCCAAGGGCTACAATATCGATGCTAATGAGGAATTAGCCGATTATGTTATAGTCAACACCTGTAGCTTTATTCAAGAAGCCAGAGAAGAGTCGGTTCGTACTTTAGTAGAATTAGCCGAAGCCAATAAAAAAATCATCATCTCTGGTTGCATGGCGCAACATTTTCAAGAGGAGTTCTTAGAAGAGTTACCCGAAGCTGTTGCTTTAGTGGGGACAGGAGACTACCAAAAAATTGCTGAGGTGATTCAACGGGTAGAAACAGGGGAAAGGGTTACAGAAGTGACTCAAAATCCTACTTTTGTCGCCGACGAAACAATACCCCGTTATCGTACCACTAATGAAGCAGTTGCCTATCTTCGAGTGGCAGAAGGGTGTGATTATCGTTGTGCATTTTGCATTATCCCTCATCTGCGAGGTAATCAGCGATCGCGCTCCATCGAGTCTATTGTAACCGAAGCGCAACAACTAGCAGATCAAGGGGTACAAGAAATCATCCTGATTTCTCAAATTACCACAAACTACGGCCTAGACCTTTATGGAAAACCAAAATTAGCTGAACTATTAAGAGCATTAGGAAAAGTAGATGTTCCCTGGATTCGTATCCATTACGCCTATCCCACAGGATTGACAGAACAGGTAATCGATGCCATCAGAGAAACCCCGAATATATTACCGTATTTGGATTTACCTCTGCAACATTCCCACCCGGATATTTTAAAAGCTATGAATCGTCCCTGGCAAGGCCAGGTGAACGATAAAATTATTGAAAAGCTAAAAAAATCTATTCCTAATGCCATTTTACGAACCACCTTTATCGTGGGTTTTCCTGGAGAAACAGAGGAAAATTTTGAGCATTTAATAAAATTTGTACAAAGACATCAGTTCGATCATGTCGGAGTTTTCACCTTTTCCCCTGAAAAAGAAACCCCTGCTTATCAAATGCAAAATCAAATCTTACCAGAAATTGCTCAAGAAAGACGTAACTATCTAATGGAAATACAACAACCTATTTCTGCTCAAAAAAATCAAAATTGTGTTGGACAAACAGTAGAGGTATTAATTGAACAAGAAAACCCAAAAACTCAAGAACATATTGGACGTTCAAGTAGATTTGCGCCCGAAGTTGATGGGGTTGTTTATGTTGAAGGAGAAGCCCAATTAAACTCCATCATTCCCGTCAAAATCACCCATGCTGATACTTACGATCTCTATGGAAAAGTTATCTAAACAGAAACCTTAAATTCCGTATACATCCCAGTGGAAACTAACAGTAACTTATGCTAAAATAAGTAACAATAATGAGCAGTTTGAAAAGCCACTATAAAAAAATCTAGCTGCACCTTGCTAAATGTTTAAACCATAGTCAACTTAACCAAGAAAGCGACCTTATGACCATTTCCTTCGAGAACTTAGGACTATCCGAAGCCCGCGTAAATAAGTTACAAACCCTTGGATTTGAGAGTCCTACCGAGATTCAACAAAAAGCCATTCCCTTAATTTTAGAACGCCACGATATCTTAGGACAATCCCAAACAGGAACAGGAAAAACCGCCGCCTATTCCTTACCAATTCTTGAGCAAATTGATACTAAAAATCCTAATGTTCAAGCCTTAATTTTAACCCCAACCCGTGAACTTGCCCAACAAGTTGCCGAGGCATTAAAGGATTTTATAACGGAACGTCGTCTCTACATTTTAACAGTCTATGGCGGTCAATCTATTGAAAGACAAATCCGTAGTTTAGAACGAGGAGTACAGATTGTTGTTGGAACACCAGGACGAGTTATCGACTTATTAGAACGGAAAAAATTGGTTCTAGACTGTTTGCGTTGGGCGGTTCTCGATGAAGCAGATGAAATGTTAAGCATGGGCTTCATTGATGATGTAAAAACTATCTTAAGAAAAACCCCTGAAACCCGTAATACAGCTTGTTTCTCTGCCACCATGCCCCGAGAAATAAGAGACTTAGTCAATCAGTTCCTCAAGTCTCCTGTTACCGTATCAGTAGAACGCAAACAAGCAGCCCCCACACGCATTGAACAGCATCTCTATTATGTTCCTCGGGGATGGTCAAAACGGAAAGCCCTACAACCGATCTTAGAGATGGAAGATCCTGAGTCGGCCATCATCTTTGTTCGTACCAAACAAACGGCTTCAGAATTGACTACCAGGTTACAAGAAATTGGTCATAGTGTGGATGAATATCATGGCAACCTTTCCCAGTCCCAACGAGAAAGATTAGTCTATCGCTTTCGGGACGGGAAAATTAAATTAGTGGTAGCCACAGATATTGCAGCGCGAGGTTTAGACGTAGAAAATTTGAGCCACGTTATTAATTACGACTTACCCGATAATAGTGAAACCTATATCCACCGTATCGGTCGTACCGGACGTGCCGGAAAGACAGGAACAGCTATTTCCCTTATAGAACCGATTGATCGTCGTATGGTACGGCAAATTGAGCGGAAACTGCGGCAAAAATTGGAAACTTGTAAGATCCCCAGTCGCTCTCAAGTTGAGGCAAAACGCATCGAAAAACTGCAAAATGAAATCAAGGAATCCTTAGCAGGAGAACGGATGGCCTCATTTTTACCCTTGGTACGGGAATTGAGCGATGAATACGATCCTCAAGCGAT
>JBFRWO010000334.1:0-5648 GCA_051439625.1 Crocosphaera sp.
GGCATGAAATTTATTATCAAGGAAAACCACGATGCACCAGTGGTTTCGTTTGTTAACTATGCAGATGTGGGAGGAACCGATGAACCGGATGGAAAGACGGGAGTGGCTCACTTTTTGGAACATTTAGCCTTTAAAGGTACGACAAAAATTGGGACTAAAAACTATCAGGAAGAAAAAGAAGTTTTAAGTCGTTTAGATCAAGCATTTATGGAACTTAAAACGGCTAAAACAACAGGAAATGAAGAAAAAGTAAAACAATTAACAGCAACTTTTCAAAAAGTACAAGAAGAAGCAGCCAGCTATGTTGAACAAAATGCCTTTGGCCGAATTGTAGAAAGTTCAGGAGGGGTAAATATTAACGCACAAACTAGCCCAGATGCTACCCGATACTTCTATAGTTTCCCCTCCAATAAATTAGAGTTATGGATGTCCTTAGAATCAGAAAGATTTTTAGATCCAGTTTTCCGAGAATACTATAAAGAGCAAAATATTATCTTAGAAGAAAGACGGTTACGCACAGAAAATAATCCCATCGGTAAGATGGTAGAAGCTTTTTTAGACACCGCTTTTACAGAACATCCTTATAAACGTCCTACCATTGGTTATAACGAAGATATCCGCAACTTAACCCGTCAAGATATTCGAGACTTTTTTGACATTTATTATGGACCAAATAACCTAACTATTTCTATTGTAGGTGATGTTAATCCCGAGCAAGTTAAACAATTAGCACAAATTTATTTTGGTCGTTATGGGAAAAAACCAGAACCTCCTAAAGTGACGAAAGTAGAACCGAAACAAACAGAAACTAGAGAAGTTACCTTAAAATTAGCCTCTCAACCTTGGTATTTAGAAGGGTATCATATTCCTGCTTTAAGTCATCCTGATAATGCCGTTTATCAAGTGATTTCTACCCTCTTAAGTTCCGGTCGCACCTCTCGTTTATATAAGTCTTTAGTTGAGGAAAAACAAGTGGCTTTAGGGGCCCAAGGATTTAATGGTTTTCCTTCGGATAAATACCCTAACTTGATGTTATTTTATGCTCAAACTTCTCCCCAAGCATCCATAGAAGAAGTAGATCAAGCCTTATCTTTAGAAATTGAAAGATTGAAAACCGAACCGGTTTCTGAACAGGAATTACAACGGGTTAAAAATCAATTACGAGCAGGTTTATTACGTTCTCTTGATTCTAATTTAGGTATGGGTAAAGCCTTAGTTGAATACGAAGTAAAAACAGGCAGTTGGCGGAATTTGTTTGAGCAAGTCCAGGCCATAGAATCTGTGAGTGCGGCTGATATTCAACGAGTAGCAAAAGCAACTTTTGTTCCTGAAAACTTGACAATTGGACGCATTTTACCCAATTCTTAATACCATAATAAGATTGACAATTACAGAACAAAAACCTTTGTAATTGTCAATGATAGATATTCATGGATATCAATTATAAACATTCATACTTAGCAGTATTAAGTAGTTGCGTTAATCGGATCTGATCCCTTGAACTATTATCAATATTTTCATATTCAGATAAAGTAAAAGTTTCTTGTACTTTATCCATAACACACAAACAGAATCTTGTCATAAGATAGCGTTGTTGATCATTCATCTTTTCCTCAAGGGCTCCGCTAAGACACTCAGAGACAAATGCCGCTCTCATAGCCAAAGGATAAGGTTTATAAGGCTCAGCTATTGCTTGCGCAGCAACATTTGATGTCAGTCCAGATGCTAAAAAAGTACAGACAATCAGTTTATCAAAAGAAAAATGTTTAAGATTTTTCATCGTCAAAAAAATAATTCAGTAATACGCATAAGATTCTAACTTAATTTTCAAAATTGAGACAATGATTAATCAGAAAATATTGACAAAATTTTTACCAATTTAGGACTGATAATGTATTCTTAGCTTTACTAAACTTAATGATACTTCTGACCCATCAAGCTTTAGATTGATCTAAGAGTAACTTTGTCACTTTCATGGACAAGTTACCGTTGAATGTTTCACTAAAAGTCCTAAAACGAGATTATGACCCCGATAACAACAGACGTTACTACTCCTAAAGATACTTCCTTACCACCCTCAGACGCGAAAGAACGGGTAAGTGAGTTCATGAAAACCCTTCAAGATGAAATTTGCCAGGGACTTGAAAAAGCAGATGGTGGTAGTACCTTTCGTCAGGATAGTTGGGATAGAGAAGAAGGTGGTGGTGGCCGTTCTCGTGTGATTAGAGACGGTAATTTATTAGAACAAGGTGGAGTAAATTTTTCGGAAGTTTGGGGAAAACAGTTACCCCCATCTATCTTAAAACAGCGTCCTGAAGCAGAAGGACACGGTTTCTACGCCACAGGGACATCTATGGTACTACATCCCCGTAACCCTTATGTTCCCACGGTTCACCTCAACTATCGCTATTTTGAAGCGGGGCCAGTTTGGTGGTTTGGGGGTGGTATTGACTTAACTCCCTATTATCCATTTGCAGAAGATGTAAAACATTTTCATCAAACTTTAAAAGAAACTTGCGATAAACATCACCCTGAATATTATCCTGTGTTTAAACCTTGGTGTGATGAATATTTCTATCTAAAACATCGTCAAGAAACCCGTGGAGTTGGCGGTCTTTTCTTTGATTATCAAGATGGAACTGACCCCTTATATCGTGGTCCCCATGCTGATAAGGCAGCAGCTAAATATAGTAATGAATTACCACCTCAAGAAAACCGTACTTGGGAAGATTTATTTGCTTTTATTAATGACTGTGGAAGGGCTTTTTTAACTGCGTATCTTCCTATTGTTGAGAAGCGTCGGAACACGGAATATGATGACAAACAAAGACAGTTCCAATTGTATCGTCGGGGACGTTATGTTGAGTTTAATTTAGTTTACGATCGCGGCACAATTTTCGGGTTACAAACTAATGGTCGTTCAGAATCTATTTTGATGTCTTTACCCCCTTTAGTTCGTTGGGAATACTGTTATGAACCTGAACCCAACACCCCCGAAGCTGAATTATATAATACCTTCTTGAAGCCTCAAGATTGGGTTAACTGGAACCCTTAAAAATGTAGGGTGGGCAATGCCCACCTTTCTGAGAAATTAGGTGATAATTATACTGAATGGCTGATTTTATATTTTTAATGTTATTTACCAGTAACTCCAATAATAAAAATTCTAATTTAGAACTAAAATATATTGATTTATTTTGTGGCATTGGTGGCTTTCGGATTGCTTTAGAATTAGTTTGCTCTGATTATAAATTTAAAGATAGGAAAATAGAACCAATTTGTGTTTTTTCTTCTGATATTGATGCTAATGCTAAAAAAAATTACGAAGCTAATTTTAAGGATAAACCCCAAGGAGATATTACACAAATTCCTGTAGAGTTAATACCTAAGCATGATCTTTTATTAGCTGGTTTTCCTTGTCAACCTTTTAGTATTTGTGGCAAACTTCAAGGTTTTGAAGATACAAGGGGGACTTTATTTTTTGATATTGCTAGAATTCTTGATTATCATCAACCCTATGCTTTTATATTAGAAAAATTGAACAAGCAAAAATTAGACTAGATAAAATTATTAACAAGTCCCGAACTCGTTTTTATAAACCCATTCAAATAGCTGAAGTTCTATATCATTCTCGTATTGATAATAATATTGATATTTATAATAAGGAAGATTATAGAATTAAGTCAAAATTATGGAGAGATCAAGAGTGATAATATTATTATTGTTTGTCGTGATGCTGATGCTTCAGTTATTTCTATTTTAATGAAACAAATTGGATGGGGAAAGCGAGTTAGAGGAATTATCAAAGAAAGTCAGTTAATTGAATGGTATAATCGCTGTTTGAGAGGGAAATTTTCTGCTCAAATATCTCATAATTTAATGAATTTGTTGCAACAGAGTTTTGAAGATGAGTTTCCTGAAGTTACGGGAATTATGGAATTTTATACAGAACGCAAATATGCAGACATTAACCCTTCTGAAATATGGCAATAAATCCCTTTTTACTTTGTTTAAAATGTATAGAATGGTGGGTTATAACAATATAATCTAAATTATGCTTATCTAACCCACCCTAATGTCTAAGGACAGTATAAAGTGTCTTTAGTATTTCTTCCTGTAATGGGGTTAGTTCCTGTCGCGATCGTACATAAATATTTTTCAGTTTTGGGATCTAATAATACATCGGTAAAATCTGCCCCATCAATAATTGCTCCTTTTACCAAAATATTAGTGGCAAATGCTCCTTCTAAAATTGCATTAGTAAAGTTAACATTGGTTAAACGAGCAACTTCTAAATCCGCATAACGAAGATCAGCCCCCTCAAAATTTGCTGAGTCTAAGTTAGCACTAAAAAATCGAACCCCTTGCACATTAGCATGGCTAAAATTACTATCTCTTAAGTTAGCATGGTCAAACAAAGCTTCTTCACGCAAATCTTGACCCGAAAAATCCACTCCTACTAAGTTAGCTCTATTGTAATCTACTGCCATCACAGGTAATATGGGATTAGCGAAAAAGAAGGTAGCTATTAGGGTTAATAATAACAAAAATCGTCTATAATTGGCACGAATCATACTTTTAATCTCCATAACTTTTATTATTCTATATTAATCCTAAACAGTAAGGTGGGCAATGCCCACCCTACTATTAAGATGCTGATAAAATTTGTTCGTCTAAACTGAAATCAATGTCAGTTTTATCTCGTTTGGATGCTAAATAATCTTTTTCAAAAGAATCTTTTAACCCACTAATTAAATCATATTCAGGTTGCCAATTTAATTCCTGTAATGCTTTATTAATATCAGCAAAAAAGTGCTGCATTCTTAAGGGAAAGGCTTTCTTTTTACCGAAGTCAAATTGTTTCGGATCATAGTGAACAATTTTGATGTCATCAGCAGCTTTACCAGCAGCAACAGCGCAAGCTTTAGCTAACCCGTCAAAGGTAACGTAACGTTGTCCTGAAATGTTATAAATTTCTCCGATCGCTTGCTGATTTCCTAATACTGCAGCCATACCTTTAACTAAGTCTTGTATATGACCAAATTGGGTAAAATGTAAGCCATTACCAGGAATAGGAATGGGTCTATTTCTGACAATTCGATCAAAAAACCATGCTTCTAAATCGTTATAATTTTGCGGACCATAGATATAAGTGGGACGGATAGAAGTCCAGGGAATACCCGATTTTTCTAAGTAGCTTTCTGTAGCAAATTTACCTTTATGACGACTATTGGGATCAACTTCATCTCCTTCTATATGAGGCATTTGATCTGATTTTAAATAAACCCCTGCTGAGCTAACATAGACAAAATGTTTAACCTTATCATTGAAGATTTCTACTAGGGGTTGAGTATCGCTTAATTCTCGACCATTGTTATCAAAAATTGCATCAAAACTTTCGGATGCTAACTTTTCTTTTAACTGCTTAGCATCTTTGCGATCGCCTTGAATTTGTTTTATCCCTTCAATGGGTGCTGGTTTATTACCTCTGTTAAATAAGACTACTTCGTGGCCTTGTTTTACTAATTCTTTGGTGAGATAAACCCCAATAAAACGGGTTCCCCCCATGATTAAAATACGCATATTTTCCCTCGATTGTTTTGAACTACTTTAGATTAGAATACTACAGTTTTGAAGTGATTTTTAAT
>JBFRWO010000335.1:0-16449 GCA_051439625.1 Crocosphaera sp.
ATCTAATGGAACGAGAAATATTCTTGCCCAGGTATGATTTTCGGACTTTTCAAAACTATGTATTTTGTAATACTACATTTTGAAGTGCGGAGTCTGGGATTTAAGTAATAAGTACCAGGGTTGAGATTCTCAAAGAGACTACCACCGGTAAATGGAACACCTGGAAATGAAGGAGGTGATACACTCTTGATTAGAGTGCCATTGTTGTCAAGCAGTTCAACGGTAATACTTTCCGAACTTGTCCATGCTACGGAGACTCCAGCAGTATTATCTAAACTAAATTGAAAATAATCATCACTATCATCACCCCCAACAACTTCTTGCACGTCTGTGAAAATAGGAATGGTTAAAGGATTGGTGATACTGTAGGAAAATAACCCTAAATCTTGAGCTTCTTCTAAGCTATTTCCTGCATCGGGAACTGTTGATTGGTTGTTAGCAGATGTCATAATCAGTTTGGGTGTAATGTTGAACTTCCCGTCGCTGAAAGCGAGGGATTCCCATATAGACTCTTGACTAAGCATATACCCCAGCCAGATAGCCATTACTGGGATGTTTATTTAGCGTTCACGGGCGCACCGACCGCAAAGGGATCCTAATAATCTACCCTTATCTACTATTGTAGTACGAGCCAATATTTCTTGCCCAAAACTCATCCCGTAGGCAAAGCCTAGGGTATTCTTTATCCTCTGTTAAATCGAAATCTTCAATGATATCTAATTGATCAATAACATCAAATTTGTTCAATTTAGCGAATATTAAAAATTCTTGATCAGTGCAGAATGTAGTGGCGGAATTCCTAGCAGAGATACGAGCCAAATTCTCAGCATCTTTGAAATATTCTAGGGCTTAATCCATTAATTCTTAAGCGATCAAAATCTTTATCATCGGTAATGTTAAGAGACTAGAAATATTTATGGAATAATGCTCTCAAAATAAGCCAAGATAAAATCAGCAATGACTGATAACTGATATCACCCTCCAATTTGTGACATGGTACGGTTATAAATTCCTGTATCATTTCCTGATTCTCTTTGTTTATAATTAATCTCTGGTTTAATAGATAATAAGTGAGCAACTTTTTCTTTAATTTCTGTTGTTTTTGTTCCCTTCTTTAGTAAATTTTTGAGATCAATTTGTCCTGTTTCATTTAATAAACAAGGCCGTAATAAACCATCAGCAGATAGACGCATTCTATTACAGCGATCGCAAAAACATTCTGACATTTGACTAATAAATCCTAAAGTACCTTTTGCCCCAGGAATTTTAAAGACATCTGCTGGTCCATTTCCTTTAATATTACTTTCAATTAAACCCCATTTTTGTCTTATTTTTTCTCTAATTTCTTCAGAAGGAACCCAAGTGCGATTGCCAAATAATTCAGCATTACCAATAGGCATAAATTCAATAAAACGAATGTGCCAATTTTTATCAATACTCAATTCTGCTAAAGCTTCAATTTCCGATTCATTGACCCCAGGAATAACCACAATATTTAATTTTAAAGGGTCAAAACCTACTTCATAAGCAGTTTGAATACCTGACCAAGTTTGCTGCCACATAGACGCTTTTTTATGACCAATAATTGTCTTAAAAGTATCGGGATCCAAAGAATCTAAACTAATATTAATACGCTTTAATCCTGCCTCATATAAATCTTTAGCCAAGGATGACAATAAAAAGCCATTAGTTGTCAGAGATAAGTCTTCTGTAGCTGATAATGAAGCAATATCCTGCACTAAATCAACAATACCAGGCCGTAATAAAGGTTCACCCCCTGTTAAGCGAAATTTAGAAAATCCTAGCGGGATAAATACTTCTTTTAATAAAGTAATAATTTCGTCATGAGTGAGTAATTCTTGACGTAAAATATAGTCTAATTCCGCACCTTCCGGCATACAATATTGACAGCGAAAGTTACAGCGATCGATGAGACTGATACGAAGATAATCAACTCTATTCATGATTTAGGGGTTAAGCAAGATGTAAACTTAATCTCTAGTATATCAAGTTTACTAGAGATTAAGCTATCAGTTACCAGTTACCAGTTACCAGTTACCAAACATTGAACATTGAACATTGAACATTGAACATCTTTCATTTTGGTTTCAAGCCTCTCCCTTTAGAGAGAAAGAAGTTTGGGAGAGGTTTCAAGCCTACTTTCAAACGAATGATAAATGATAAATGTTAAATGATAAATGAAATGACCAGTTAATAAATATCAATCTTGTTTTTCACTAAACCATTCTGTAATTCCATTAGCTAAAAGAACAGCTAAATTTTGCTGTTGTTGTGCATCTGTTATCCATTCAAACTCCGTAGGATTGATCATAAATCCTAATTCTAATAATACAGAAGGTGAGGTATGGGGACGGGTTAAAGCTAAGTTATTCCAAAAGACTCCATAGGAAGGACGTTGACCTTTTTCTACTAAATAATCATGCAAAAATTTTGATAAATCTTCCGCTTGAGGATGATACCAAAACATTCCAATTCCTGCGGTATTAATAGCATCTCCATTATCAGGTAAAGCATTATAATGAACCGATAAAGCAATCGTAGGTTTAATATCATCAATCATCTTCATACGGTCTCTTAAAGAAATAGCTTTATCACTTTCTCTTGTCATATAAACTGTTGCCCCTCGTTTTAATAATTCTTGTTTTAATAACTTAGAAACCACTAAATTAACAGACTTTTCTGGATAACCATTAGGTCCTCTTGCACCCAATTCGTTACCCCCATGACCAGGATCTAAAAGGATTTTAACATTTTTCAAAGGCTGATTATTTTGACTCTCAATTTTGGGAGGATGACGTAAAGTAAAAATCAAGTTTGTTCCTTCATATTGTAGATCATATCCCCATTGTTGTTCCGAATGTAATTCAAAATAATATTCAATTTTACCTGGACTTACTTGCTGCCAAGAAAAACTTTTAATTAACGGTTCATATTCTAAAAAAATGGTATCAGTTTGAGCAGTAGTATTGTATAAAGTTAATGTCACTTTATTGCCCATTTGATGAAGAGAAACAGGAACAGGCAAAGTTAAGGGAAAAATAACTTTAGTTTCTTCCGTATTCTTTTCAAATTTTGCACTCTTAATAATTGCTTTTGCTGAGGATAAATTAGGTACAATTTTTGTCTCATTTGCCTTGATCCAAGCACCATAATCAAGTTGTAACCATTCACCTTCTTCGCCAATAACTGATACAGTGGTTCCTTTAGGTAAAGGAGTTAAACGAGAATAATTGGTACTTGGTCCGGTTCTAGCAACACCAGCATCGGCTATAACTTCCACAATTTTTAATTGATTAGGATTGAGAATATTAACTTTACCTTGTCCTTGTTTAGTAATATTTTGATTATTTACTTTTAATTGAAAGTTAGGCGTTCCTAAGTTACCAATTCTATCAAATTTTGTACAACCTTGATATTTAGTAACCGAGTTAATAATAGGTTCGTTAGAATCAGTAAGAATAGAATTATTAGGAGGAAGTTCAACTAATTCATTTCGGGGTAATAAAGGAATAGTTTGATTAGCAATAGTAACAGAAACTTCAGCATTAGGAGAAGCGATCGCACCAAAACATACAGGAGTATTTGGCAACACCGAAATTGAGCGATTAGGAGTCAACGAATTAGCAGCAAAACCGCCCCCTTGAGGAATATTTGGGATTGTAGAATTACGGGTGACTGTGAGATTAATAGTTTGATTATTGTGGCGTAAAACAAAGCGATTAGCACCTAATTTTAAAGGGAAAGATGGAGCAAAATGTCCCTGGTTACTGCGCTCTATTTTTTGTCCATTAACCGTAACCTCTCCTTGAGGGGAAGAACTACCAATCAAGAATATTTTATCAGCAGTAGTTTGATGATTTTTAGGAGGATAAGCTAAATATAAAGGTTGTTGTGCATTGGCCACCGAAGCAAACATAATACTACTTTGAAAACTGAGAAAGCTGATAACCGTTAAACCTAAAAATTTTGACATAATTTCCCTGATAACTAAATTAATCAACTTATTTTAGCGAATTTGCTCAGTTTGGGTAACAGAAAATGTAGACTAGGAATGATTGAACTTAAAAAACTTGAGAGCAAACACAATGACAGTTTCCATGTATAAAGCTGGTGTTTCACCGATGATTCGCAGTTTAAATAACTTAATAGGGATTTTAGAAAAAGGTGCAGCCCATGCTGAAACGAAAAAAATTGACCCTGAAGTGTTGATCAGCTTTCGTCTTTACCCCGATATGTTTCCCCTATCTAGACAAATACAAATTGCTTCAGATATATCGAGACGGGGAACTGCTAAACTAGCTGGTGTTGAGGCCCCAGTTATGGAGGATAACGAAACCAGTTTTCCTGAACTAATTGATCGCCTTAAACAGACAGTTGCCTATTTAGAAACATTTTCTCCAGAACAAATTGATGGCACCGAAGAGAAAACAATTGAACTAGACATGAGAGGAAACACCCTCACCTTTGATGGACAAACATTCCTTTTGTCTTTTGTCCTTCCTAATGTTTATTTTCACGTTACCACCGCTTATAATATTCTTCGTCATTGTGGCGTTGAAGTAGGTAAGGGTGATTATTTGGGCGCACATCATCATTAAGGTGTAGGGAGTGTGGGAAGTGTGGGGAGTGTGGGGAGTGTGGGAAGTATTATAACTCCGAACTCCTAACTCCGAACTCCGAACTCCTAACTCCGAACTCCGAACCCCTAACTCCTAACTCATCGGTCCTAAATACTTGCGTAAATAAGGGGAAAATACCTCGTAAATTAGAGTTAAAGGTTTGCGATCGTGCCAAAATAGGTAATGTCTTCCCCAAAAAGGTCCCTTCTCTTGAAATGCTTCTTCTAATACTGGAGAATGACCATAATAAACCCCTTGGATATCACGATATAATTCTGTGTGTAACCGTGATAAACTGTCCCAAATGGGTAAAGAACGATTTTGTAAATACTCATCCACATGGTTAGCATCCCACCAAGAAGTCGCATAAGCTAATCTTTGTCCCGATGCTGTCCGTAACCAAACCTGTCGTCTTAAACGAGGTTCTGGTACAATCTCAATTTGCGGTGGGGTCCCGTCGTCTTCGCTACCAATGGGAGACATATCAATGAGATCAACCTCTGTTTTTTCCGTGGTCAACAGTTGTAAATGACGGGTAGGGGAACCATCTCCCAACAGTAAAATTTGCCAGGCAGGGGATAAGGTATCATGGGGAAGTCCACGCCTAACTACGTCTTGATCTCCTTCCCAAACAATGTCTAAGGCGTGCCACTGATGGGCTAAAGTGCTTTTATGATAAGGTTTCAAGTTAGCTGTCAAGGTTCTTAATAAAACTTTACTATTCTTTAATTTTTATCATAACAAAACCTTGGTCAGTTATCAGTTACCAGTTACCAGTTATCCTATGTTTGGATTTATCCCTTTAAATAAACCGTTCGGGTTTACGTCTCATGATTGTGTTGCTAAAGTTAGACGACTGTTAAACATCAAAAAGGTAGGCCATGGAGGGACTCTAGATCCGGCAGCAACAGGAGTTTTACCGATCGCAGTTGGTAAAGCAACTCGTCTCTTACCTTTTTTACCAGAAGATAAGGCATATAAAGCTACTATTCGTTTCGGTATGCAAACCACAACGGATGATCTTCAAGGAGAGGTTATTCAAAATAAATCTACCTCTCATTTAACCATAGAGGATATTAAACCCTTATTAAACGATTTTTTAGGCGAAATTGAACAAATACCACCCATATACAGCGCGATTCAAAGAGATGGAAAACGATTATATGAGTTAGCAAGAAAAGGGGAAACAGTGGAAGTTCCTGTGAGAAAAGTTAGAGTTGACAAAATTGAGGTTTTAGACTTTTACATAGAGGAATTTGCGGAATTAGTGGTTAATATTGAATGTGGGCCAGGGACTTATATTCGGGCGATCGCTAGAGATATAGGGGAAAAATTGGGAGTTGGAGGAACCTTAGCAGCATTAACTAGAACTAAAAGTTGTGGCATGATTCTATCAGAAACTATAACATTAGAAGAGTTAGAAAAAGAAATTGGGGAAGGTACATTCTCTTTAAGTAAACCCGAATTACTTCTAAAACATTTACCCAGTATTACTCTTTCTCTAGAAGAAGGTAAACGCTGGTGTCAAGGACAAAAAATTGCCATTGATACTATTGATAATATTACTATTGCTAACATTATTCAGGTTAATAACCAAGCAGGAGAATTTTTAGGAATGAGTCAAATTATCTCCAAAGATACTCATCAAGTTCTTAAGCCAAAAGTTGTTATTAATGGATAATGGATAATGGATAATGGATAATTGATTCGATTAAGGAAAATTGTCTTATGGAAAAATATTAATATTGTTTCTAGCTTCCCACACTCCCCACACTCCCCACACTCCCCACACTCCCCACACTTCCCTTTTTTTCTACTTAAGAAAGGAACTTTATTTTTAATTATGGGACTGACATCCTATGAAACTCTGTCCTATGATTAAATTAAGTTGGATTAAAACTTCTGACTTCTGACTTCTGACTTCAAAACGTGAGGGTATATTATGTTGAACTTAAACTATGGTAAATCAGGAATAGCTAGTGCGATAGCCTTATTAATGGGAATCACAGCAATTTCGCCATTTTCTAACTTAAAACCAGCAAACGCGCAATTATTACCAAGTCCCCCTCAAAACAATTTTCCTGTCAACACCAGCGTTACCATTCCTGCTGGAACCCGCATTCCGATGCAGTTTGAAAACGGGGAAAGAATTTTGGTCAGTCCAGAAGAAACCATGGCTATCACCCTGAGAACCGCAGCAACCATCCGTGACAGTAACCGCAACGTATTAATTCCGGCTGGTAGCGAAGTTAACGGAGAAATTAGACCCGTTCGTGGTGGATCTCAATTTATTGCCCGTGAAATTCTTATTAATGGTCAACGATATCCTTTTAATGCTACATCTAGAGTGGTGACTCGAACTGAAACCATCCGAGAAGGGGCGAGTGTGGTAGAAATTTTAGGGGGTACGGTAGCCGGGGCCGGGGCCGCCGCTATTATTGCAGGAGTGACAGGAGATCGTCGCATTGATGCGTTAGAAGTATTAGCCGGGGCCGCAGTAGGAACCTTAGCTGGATGGGGTTTACCAGAAGCTGGAATTATTGGTGGTGGAGAAGCAACTGTAATCGCAATTGAACCGGCGCAAGATTTTGTTCTTACTTTGCAGTCTGATTTGTCTCTAGGTTCCAACGGACGGAACACCAACTATCAAAATAGTGGCTATCGTTTAGGTTTCTTTTAAAAGTCGATAGCAAAAAAGAAGAAAAAGATCCCTATTTGATAACATTTTGTGTTATTGAATAGGTCTTTTCTGTTATTTGTGTAATAATCGAGGGATATAGCCTTACGTATTATTTTTAGGACATTTTCTTGATTTCTGTTGCCTATTCCCTAAAACAAAAATCTATGTGTCCTAAGCATTTTTTGTGGTGCTATAGAAAAAATAAATTAGCGATTAGTAATGATGGATGAAGACGTTAATGTTAGTCAAGTTCAAGAACCGATTACCACTGCCTCCCCAGAGATTTATCAGATTATTGAACGAGTTTTAGCTTTAGAAAAAAGTAAATTATCTCAGCGATCGCCACGAAATATTAATGATGATATAGTTCAAATTATTAAAGATGTAATTCAATGAAATTATTATCGATTCAATTATGCAATTTTAGACAATTTTATGGCACAACTCCAGAGATTATTCTTGCATCTGATGAGGAAAATACCACCATCATTCATGGGAACAATGGGTCTGGAAAAACCACTTTATTAAACGCTTTCACCTGGGTTTTATACGAGAAGTTTACGGCTGCTTTTATTGCCCCTCAATTATTAATTAATAAACGGGCAATTATGCAGGTTGAAATAGGAACATCAGTGGAGTGTTGGGTAGAAATTTATTTTGAACATGAACATAAACGTTATCAAGTTAAACGAAAATGTTACGCTTGTTTAGATCAAAATGGGAATATTCAATACAGTGAAAATAAATTATTTATGTTAGTAGCAACAGAAGATGGTCGTTGGTATCCTCCTTCACAACAACCAGAGCATATTATTAACCGTATTTTACCAGAAAGTTTACATCAATATTTCTTTTTTGATGGGGAACATATTGATCATATTTTTCGCAGTAATGATAAGAGTGGTATTGCTGAAGATACAAAAGAACTTTTAGGCGTAAATGTATTAGATCGTTCCATTGATCATCTGAAAAAAGCAGAAAGAATTTTAGAAGATGAACTAAAAATAATTGGAGATATTAATATTCAGAAAAAGCTTCAAGAAAAAACAAAATTAGAAGAAGAAAAAAATAACTTTAAACAAACACAGGAAACTATTAGAGAAACCATCAAATCTCAAGAATCAAAACAACAAGAATTATCAAAAGACTTGATGAATCTAAGTGCCAACGAACAAATAAAAAACTTAAAAATAAAATTAGAAAAACAAGAACATGATTTAATCAATGAGATTAGAAATGCCAAGAAACAGATAAAAAATGCTATTTCTAATCAAGGTCATCTTATTCTTTTGAGTCGTGTTATTCCTAAATTTAATGCAATAATTACAGATTTACGCCAACGAGGAGAATTACCCAGTGGAATTAAACAACAATTTGTAGAACAGTTATTAAAGCGTCAAATCTGTATTTGTGGCCAAGAATTAATCGAAGGAAATTCTTATTATGAAGAGGTAAAACAATGGATGGATAAAGCTGGAATCGCTGCTATTGAAGAATCAGCTATCCGCTTAGAATCTCAGGTTACTGAAATAGAAGAAAAAGTGATTAATTTTTGGGAAAATGTGGATGACAAACAAGCTAAACTTGAACAATCTAGACTAGAATTATCTAAAGTAGAAAGAGAATTAGACGAGATTAATCAAAAGTTTCGTGATTATCCTGATGCTGAGATTAGAAAATTACAAGAAAATTTAGATAAAATTAAGCAAAAAATTCGAGAATTACAACTAGAACAAGGAGGAATTAAACAACAATTAACCACTGTTGAAAAACAAATAGAAACGTTAGATAGAGAGATTAATAAACAAAAACTAAAAGAAGAAAAGCAAATTTTAGCTAAAAGAAGAATCGAAGCAGCTAGAGAAGCAAGGAAACGAGTAATTGAAGTTAGAAGTCGTCTAGAAAAACAGTTTCGTCTCTCTCTAGAAAGACGAGTGCAAGCCATTTTTAGTTCTATTTCTTTTACTCCTTATATTCCTAGACTCAGCCAAAGTTATGAATTAAACTTAATCGAAAATACATCAGGAAAAGCTGTTAATGTTGCAGCTTCAACAGGAGAAAATCAAATTTTAAGCCTTTCCTTTATTGGGGGAATTATTGATAGTGTGAGAAACTGGAGTCAAAAAAATACTTTAATGGGTCCGGATAGTAGTACCTTTCCTATTGTTATGGACTCTCCTTTTGGTAGTTTAGATGAAATTTATCGGAGACAAGTAGCAAAATCAATTCCAAAATTAGCCAATCAATTAATTATTTTACTAACCAAAACTCAATGGCGTGGTGAAGTCCAAGAAGAAACAAATAATTATGTTGGCAAAGAGTATGTTCTAGTTTATTATTCCCCTAAACCCGACTGTGAAAAAGATACAATTTGTCTTCATGGTGTTGATTATCCCTTAGTTCAACAAAGTCCTAATGAATTTGAATATACAGAAATAATAGAAGTTAATTATTTATTTTAAGCAGAAAGTAAGAGTTAATGGCCGTTGAACCCTACAACCTTAAAATCTGTAATCTCAGTTGATGAAAATAGTATTAAAACTGACCAAACATTGAACATCTTTCATTTTGGTTTCAAGCCTCTCCCTTTAAGTTTGGGAGAGTTTTCAAGACTACTTCCAAACGAATGATAAATGATAAATGTTAAATGATAAATGAAATGACACATCTTAAAACTTAATTGATTTTCAAGGATATTTTGAGAATGAATAGGCAATTTAATAATTGTCACTCCCATCAACTCAAAATTGAGCAGCTTTGTCATAATCCTATTAAGTGGAACTCCATTCCGTTGAAATCGGTCTACAGAAAGCGATGAATGGGATTGTCTTTCGCTATTATTCTAGAAACCCTAGAACATCACCTTATAGTTTAAAACATGAAAATATCTAGATTACCCCTAAAATTAGCTACTTTAGCCACTGTTACCCTTAGTAGTTTAATTCCCGTCAATCTTCCCGTTAAAGCTTCCACTTTCAGCGAGACTGCTTTAGATCAAAGTAAAGTCATCGCCGTTGCTAGACCCTACGGAGAAGGAAAGTATGACCTTTTAGTTATCGAACAAATTCCTGATAAAAGAGACTGTTGGGCAGAAAATGGTGCTAACCCCGTCTTAATCGAACCTTTATTACTCAATTTTGATTTTACCGGCATTTGTCGTCGTTCTACAGACAGTAACGGTTATTCCATTCGTCTCGACGGCAATGATCTCGGTTTAGACTATTTATTGCGTGTCGTTCCCCGTGGTGGAGAATTAGTCTTAGTCGGAACTCCTAGAAGCGCAGGTTACACTGAAATTGTCCTTGGTAGTACCAAAGGAATGGCCCAAGGGTTCATGAAAATTAACCTTTATCCTGGTTGGCAATTCACCAAACGCACCTATAAAGATAAAGTTCTAGGCCACTTCTATTTTAGCGGTTCTCAAGCAGCGATCGCAGCAGGTGGTGACATGGCTAATAACCCACCGGCCACCAGTACCTCCCCTAACCAAACCGCTTCTAAACCTAGTTTTACAGATACTAACAACAACGTTTACCAAGCCCAAATCAACAAAGGGGTTAAAATGGGTTTAGTGTCTGGGTTTGATGATAATACCTTCCGTCCTGACCAACCTGTGACCCGCGAAGAGTTGATTTCTATGGCGGTTGATGCCATTGGAACCGTCTATAAAGTTGATTTAGATGCTACCCCAGAAAGAGATATTGTTCCTTTTAAAGATGTGGATGATTCCCGTTGGAGTGCCAAAAAAATTAAGTGGGCCCAGTGGAATTTCCTCAATATTGGCAACCCTAATAATACTTTACAACCAGGTGAACCCATTAGTCGGGCTGAGTTAATGGATACCATGCGTCGTATGGCCATCCATCTCAAAAATCGCTTAGACTTACCACGGGAACTGCAACAAACCCAAGAAGCGATCGCTTTTTCTGATACTTCTAGAAATTGGGCGAACTCAGTTATCACTCAAATGTCTGGTTATTGTGGTGTAGCGACTCCTATGAATGAACGAGGAACTGCTTTTAGACCCGACGAAAAAGCAACCCGTGACTACACTGTAGCCGCTATGGTACGAGTTTTAGAATGTGTTCAAGCTGAAGCACAACAAGCTAATAACAATTAGTTATTCCTCTTGCCCCTCTTTAAATAAGGGGGGTATTGAATAAACTCAGAAGATCGTAGGGTGGGTTAGGTGAGGATTTGATTTTGATAAGAACTTATGATGTTTTTATGCACACCGTAACCCACCATTTTAAGTATGTAGTCTGTTGTTGACTGATTGCTATATTTATAGCAGTTGCCAAGGCTATTAGGAAATTTTTCTGTTGCCTGTTCCCTGTTGCCTGTTCCCTTAAAATATAATTTATGTGTCCCAACTGGCCTGTCTATTACTATATTTGTCATTCCTGAAATATAACATCTTCGTAAATTTCTGTTAAATACCCCTTAAAATTAATACTTTGTAGCAGAAAAGTAGTGCAGTTTGCATGATAAACTTCCAACACCCATAAACCTTTCTCATTTTTTCTAAAACACTCAATTCGCTTGAGTTTAGTATTAATTAAAACATATTCTTCTAAAGTTTCTAAGCTTTGATAATCAATGAACTTATCTCCTCTATCAAACGCTTCTGTGGAGTCAGATAAAACCTCTGCAAAAATTTCTCCAGCTATATATTCATGTTTGATTTCCTGTTCTTTTTCCCATTCCAGATATTCTTCAGGAGTGAGAAGAGAAGATTGAGATAGAGCAACCATAGGACTAAAATTCAATACTTAATAAGTTTATAATACAAATTCTCATTGTCGGGTCATAATAGTATTATACCAACAGACTTTGATAATATCAGAATTGCAATGAGTTACTGTCTTAATCCTGTTTGTCCTCAACCCCAGAATATTGACGACGATAAATTTTGTCAAACCTGTGGAAGCAAATTATTCTTAAAAGAAAGATATCGGGCAATTAAACCAGAGAATCTTATTAAAACGCGAAATAATTAAACTTTTGTTTTAGTTGATTTTGGGGCAGCAAAATATATAACAGGAACAGCTTTATTGAAAACAGGAACAGTGATTGGTGATCCTCGTTATATGTCAGATGAACAATTGCAAGGAAAGACAATTTTTGCTAGGGATTTGTATAGTTTAGGTTTAACTTGTCTGCATTTATTAACTAATGTTGAACCCTGGAATTTATATGATGGAAATGAGGGGAAATGGATCTGGCGAAATTATTTGACAAGACCCATTAATATGGATTATTTTGTGTCATTTATTAGGCCAATTTTAATGGTTCTAATAACGAACTATCGCTCTCTCTAGTGCATATTTAAGTTAATTTGTCAATACATAACTCTTAAAATTTTGTGCATTTAAACCGCATATATAGTTAAGTTAAAATTAATTCTGTTGCCTGTTACCCGTTCCCCGTTCCCTGTTCCCTCTCTAAACTAGCTAGTTTTATCTAAGGTGCAAGATGTGAGTCAAGAAAACTTGAGATGTTCTAAAATAATGTAAATAAATGTAAAGAACTGTCATCAAACAACCTATGCAAAGCAATCAACTATCCGTGAGAAACATTCAACTTCCTAGCTTGGGTATCGGGACATGGGCCTGGGGAGATAATTTATTTTGGGGTTACGGTTCCAACTATGGGGAAACAGAGGTACAAGAAGCCTTTAACGCAGCCGTAGAAGCCGGCGCAACCTTTTTTGATACAGCAGAGGTTTACGGGTTAGGAGAGTCAGAGAAACTGATTGGTAAATTTCTCAAACAAAGCAGCCAACCCGTGCAAATAGCCACCAAATATTTTCCTTTGCCCTGGCGTTTTAATAGAGATGCAGTTACCGAAGCATTAACCGCTAGTTTAGACAGATTAGATGTCGACCAAGTTGCATTATATCAAGTGCATATGCCCTTTGACTTTTTCATGGGACAAGAAACCTTAATGAAAGCCTTAGCAACAGAGGTGAAAAAAAGTCGTATTCTTACCGTTGGAGTTAGTAATTATTCCGCTAAACAAATGCAGCAAGCTTATGATTATTTAGCCACTTATGATGTTCCTTTGGCGGTTAATCAAGTGCGTTATTCTTTATTAACTAGAACAATTGAAAAGAATGGGATTCTAGATAAAGCCCGTGAATTAGGAGTAACTATTCTCGCTTATAGTCCTTTAGACCTAGTATTATTAACAGGAAAATATACCCCAGAAAAACAACAAGAAGTTATAGGTGCGAGAAAAATTGATCCTAAATTTTCTGCATCAGGTTTAAAGAAAATTGAACCAGTTATTAATCAATTAAAACAACTAGGAGAAAAATACGACAAAACTCCTGCTCAAGTTGCTCTTAACTGGTTAATTGCTCAAGGTGATGTTATTCCTATTCCTGGGGCAAAAAATGCTAAACAAGCGAAAGAAAATGCAGGGGCAATGGGTTGGTTACTCAGTGATGAAGATGTTAAAAAACTGAGTTCATTAAGCGATAAATAATCATGAAATCTTTAAACTTATTTTTGGGTTTATGTCTTCTTTTTTCTAGCTTAAACCCTATTTCTATTCAAGCAAAACCTCCAATTAATATTATTGCACAAAGCGATCGCACCAGACGCATTCAATTTAATCGAGGTGAAATTTCAGCCACTGTTGAAGATTCCGTTGTTAGGGGAACAAGGGATATTTATTTATTAAGGGCTAACCAGTCACAAATTATGAAAATCTCTTTAACTTCTTTGGAAAATAATGCTGTCTTTAATTTAGTTTCTCCTAATAATACTATTCTCGCAGAAGAAGTTAGGGATATTGGTCTTGTTTTACCAATGAATGGAGACTATAAAATTATTGTGGGGGGAACAAGAGGCAATGCAACATACAATTTATATGTTGAAATTTATGATACTGTTAGCATCCAAAGATTAAGGACTGAAAATGTAAATATTGTTCTTCGTTCTAACTGTATTGAAGGGGCAGTTACTTGTAGTAATGTCTCATACGAAGGCATTAATATTAATACAGAAGAGAGCATACAATTAGTTGGTAAAAGTATCCATACAACTTGTGCCGATGGTGTCAAACCTTGCCGATTTTTGGGTTACGAATTTATTAATGGCAACTATCGTTATATTGTTCAAAATGATGGCCTACTTCTCGTTTATCAAGGGGAAAAACTAATTTTAAGAGAACAAGGAACTTGGCAAAACTAATATTTAATGTTAATCATTTCCTTTTCTATATTTTGGGAGCATCCCATTTTTGTAAGTAAATCTCTCAAAGCAACATTATATAAGGGTTTCAGACATCCTAAATCGGCTAATTTGCAAAATTGGGATGCTCCCTATATTTTAGCTAAAACAGTGATTATTGTGGGTTACTGTGTGAAATAATTTACACCGTAACCCACCAATTTATTGATGCTTTAATTTAAACCATGTTGTTAGTTATAATCGTTTTTAACACAATTAATGGTTCTTAAAATTGCGGCTGCTGTATAGTCTCTTTTAGCAGGTTCATTAGGAGCAAAATTAGTTCCCTTTTCATTCAGAGGAGAAGCAACACCACAATAGGCAGACATTTGTAAGGTTAATTGTTGATCATACCCTGAAACATCACTAAATTTAACCGCTTTTTTGTTACTTGTTAAAACAGTTTCTCGCCCTAACTTCGCCTTAAGAAGTTCTGCGGAACGACGGAGAAAAGCTAATAATTCTGCTCTGGTAATATAGTCAGTAGGTCGAAAGTTTCCCGTCGCTGTTCCTTCGGGAATAATATTCCATTGGGCCCAATTAATTTTAGCTGCACTCCAACGAGAATCATCTACATCTAGAAAAGGTCGCACACGACGGGTAGGTTTTTCATTAATATTGACAGCAACTAATGTCTGAAGTCCATCAATAATCATCGAAATGGCCTGTTCTCTGGTTACAGTTTCTTCAGGACGAAAAGTCTTATCAGGAAACCCTGAAATAATTAGCATGTTGGCTGCTTGGTCAATTTCAGATTCGTAAGGGTTGTCTTTAATATCTGTGAATTTTTGTGCAGAACTCACTGATGTTAAACCCATCCAAAAGGTGGCCGCAGTAGCTGCGATCGCTATTTTTTTCAACATTGTTTTACGACTCCTCTTTTTTTAGTTATATATTGACAATTCCATTGCTTATTAACAAGGAAAAAGTATTACACGAGTTGATAGAATTATCAGAGACTTAAATGTTCCCGTCAATAATAAATCTTATTAATTAGCTTTCAGATTGCACAATATGAACGGAACAATGACAACGATGGATAACATAATTGCTAACACTACCTAATATAACTTCACTAGCCAGAGAATGTCCCCTACGTCCGATGATAATTAATTCAGCTTGCCACTCCTTAGCAACACGACAAATAATAGGGCCTGGATTACCATTTTCTTGACGTAATTCGGCTTTAATATTCTTCTCGTTTGCTTCTTTTTTCCAAGCTTCTAATTTTTGTAAATTTTCCTGTTGATACTGTTGCCAATCTTCTTTAAATTTCTCAATCAACTCAATACTATAACTACTAGCATAAGGAGCAAAGGTAATGGGACTATCCTCTGCATTTTGGGATAAAACATGGAGTAACATTAATTGTCCATTCACAGCTTCAGCTATAGTAAAAGCTACCTCAATTACTTGTTCAGCAATGGCAGAATTATCAACAGCAACCAAAATTTTATTGTACATTTTTAGTCCCTAATTTACTAACAAAACTCATCTATAGCAGTTCTCATGCTTGTGAGGTACAGAGGTTATCCCTTTGAGGCAGGAGACAGGGGGCAGGAGGCAGAAGGCAACCTACCCCTAACCCCTCCCAGGAGGAGAACAGGAGAGAGGTTTACCTCATAAGTCAGAGAAACGCTATATTTTGGACACTAGCACAATTCCTGTTATTGCTCGCTCAATATAAATTTTTATAAATTAGTGCTGTAACCTTACTCCTGCCTCCTGCCTCCTGCCTCGCCCTAAGGGCAGTTAATTTTTACAACATCCTTTGAGCGACTGCTTACCGCGAAAACCCCCACTACATCTACATTTGAGATTGTTGGTTATCCCATAAAGATCACCACTATTTCTTAAATTATAAAAAAAATATCTCATTACTATTGACAAA
>JBFRWO010000336.1:0-4682 GCA_051439625.1 Crocosphaera sp.
TTGTAGATTTTTGATTTATTGTAGATTTTTGAGGGTAGATTGTAGATTTACCCATGTTTAAAAACAAGGGCTTGTTCTTACTCAATCTCCAATCTCCAATCTCCAATCTCCAATTTTTTGTCAACAATGATGCACCATTCAACTGTTCACCGGTCACTGATAACTGATGACTTTCGCTCAACTCCTGAGTTTTCAAAACCATTCCTTCTAGGGAAGCTTTATCGTACCAAGTTTTTAACTGGTTATTGGATGTTTCTAATTGAGTCATCCTTTGACGCATTAGTGCGACAAAGTTGGTCAGTTGTTCTAAACGAAGGTTAATACTGTTGCGCTCTAGAACTAATTTCCCAAATAGACTATTAATTTGATAAAGTTGCTCCACCGGAACCCGAACGGTTTTCCCTGTGGTTTGAGGGTTGAGATTATTGGAAATGGTTTTACGACTAAACTCCAGGTCATTTTCCCTGTTAGCTGTTTCCTCCTGTTTTGTTTCTACAGAGGGTGTATCCAGAGTAAAAGCATTCTGCAACTCTGCTAAGTCTGAACTGTCTAAAATAGTGTCCGAGGATAAGTCTAATGCTTGTTCTATTTCGTTTTGAAGCTGACTAAAATCGGTTAATTCCGTTTTGGAGAATAGGTTTAAGCTTTCATCTTCAGTTAAAGATAAGTTTTCCTCTGACTGTAAAACCCTAGCACTAGAGTTTTCAACCTTGTCATTTTCAGCTAAAAATAAGAGTTCTTCGGTGCTGTCTTTTGAATGTAAAACCCTAGCACTAGAGTTTTCAACCGTGTCATCATGACAAGAATAACTTCTGACTTCATGAACAAACCCTTCCAAATGAGAGGGAAGTTTCTCTAAACTACCGCGTACAACTAAAGCGTGGGAACGTCTCCATAGAGTTAACGCTTGTTGAGCTAAAGCTGATAATTGTTCGGTTGGGAGAATAGTAACTTGATGTTGAACCGACTGACAGAGTTGAATAAAGGGGTCAAGATCCGCCATTTGGCCAAAGGCCAATAGTTGTTCTGCTGTTAGGGCCAGGGTTTCTTTTAACTCAGTGGGAGATAGGAAAAGATAGGTTTGCTCAAATTGATCGACGACCGTTTCTACTCCCTCCTCAAACATCAACCAAACCGGTTCATCGTTGTCTGCATTTTGAGAAAATAAGGCATTTTCGTCCTCTTCTTGGAGATCCCCTAAATAATCCCGTAACTGTTCAAAAATAGGGTTAACATTTTGCTCTAACCAGTCATTATCAATGTCTACACCTTGACGATGTAATTCGTTCACCTGACGCAGACTATCAACCCCTTGTAAAAGTAAGGTTTCAACTTTGGTTCTAATGGGAGTAGAAGCGTGACGAACCCGTAAAATTTTAAAGAAGTCTTCGAGACGATGAGCGACTTTACTCAAGGCATTAAAGCCCATCATACCAGCCCCTCCTTTAACAGAGTGAGCCGATCGCAGTGCTAGATCCAATTGTTGGGTGATGTCATCAGAGCTTTTTAACTCTAATAACGCTGTTTCAATGGCATCATAGCAGTCGTGGGCTTCGTCGAGAAAATTAAGGCGGACTTGTTGTTCTTGATCCATGATGTTTCTCAGTTATCAGTCATCAGTTATCAGTTGAGTATTTATTAACTAATTTTGAATTGTTCTACGGTTGCTTCTAATTTTTGGGCGACTTGGGCGGTTTCTTGCATGGACTGGGCTACTGTTTGGGAGGCAGTAGAACGTTGTTGAGAGTGTTGGGCTATTTGCTGCATTAGTTCAGTAACAACGCGAGAGGTGTCGGTTTGGGAAACTGTTGCTTGGGAGATAGAGTGCATTAACTCATTAATGGTCTGAGACCGCTCTAAAACCGTCTCTAACCGTTGTTTCGTGGCTTCAACAAGTCGGGTAGTATCCACCACCTGAGACGTGCCTAATTCCATGGCCTGGGTAACTTCCTGGGTTTCTCCTTGAATGGCTTCTACGATCTGGGTAATCTCTTTGGTAGCGGCTGCTGACTGTTCTGCTAGGGCCCCTACTTGTTCAGCAACAATCATGAAACCTTCTCCTTGTTTACCAGCACGACGGGCTTCTACACTGGCGTTAATTGCTAATAAATTGGTTTTCAGGGCAATTTCTTCGATTAAAGAAACTACTTGCGAAATCTTTTGTGAGGACTCCCCTAACCGCTTCATTTTCTTGGCCGTTTCCCCTACAGTTGTTCGTAACTGGAAAATACTATCTACTGTTTCATCCATCGCTTTTGACCCTTCTTGGGTGACGGTGTAGGTGTCATCTACTAAGGTTGCTGCCTGGTTAGCATTGTTGGCAACTGCTTCGATGGACTGGGACATTGCTTCTACCGATCCCAAGGTTTGACGAGTAGCTTCGGCTTCTTGGATCGCTTGTTGGGCTAAGGTTTGAATGGACTGTTCATTCTCTCCTAAAGAGTAATTTACCTGAGTTGTGGAGGTTTTTACCTGGATAGCAATCTCTTTAAGGTTATCGATAATAGCGTTGAACAGATCGGCAACTGTACTCATTTCCATGGAGGTTAGGTTAGCGCGAACGGTGAGATCCCCATCCATTGCACCCCCTACATCGCCTAAGAGTTGAGCAATTTCATTTTCTAGTTTTTCTTTCTGTTGTCGTTTTTGATCCGCTTCTTGTTCTAGACTGGCAATAGATACTTGTAACTTTTGTGCCATAGTATTAAAAGAATCGGCTAAAACACCAATTTCATCATTACGGTTGATGTTTATCTTTTGGTTGAGCTGCCCAGAACTTAAAGCACCAGAGGCTTTAGTAAGGCGAATGATCGGTTTTACCATGCGATTCGTTACCAGAAAAACAATCAATCCCACTAAACCCACAACGGTCAAGGCTATGGTCCAAACAATTTGTTCAAATTGTCGTTTTTGTAAAAAGGCTTCTGCTTGTTGTTGCACTACAAAAACACCCCAACCATTTTCCAAAGAGGCACTATAAGCAATCCATGAGATGCCTTGTTTATCGGTAAAGTCAAGATGTCCCTGTTGTCCCTCTAATAAGGCTTTAACGGGAGGATAATCCCTAAAATTAGTCAGCTTATTCCCCGTGACTAAGGTGGAATTAGGATGAGCCACTAATTGACCGGCTTCATCCACAACCATTGCGTAACCAGTCTCACCAATTTTGACTGCACCCACTTGTTGAGCAATTGTGTCTAGATTACTACAGGCTTGAAGAACCCCTGCTACTACTTCTTGTTGACGAATGGGTGTAGAGAAACAAGTGGCTGGTTGTTGATTCGTTTTACTGATCAGAGATTGCCAAGTAATATCATTGCCGGCTTTGGCTCCCTTAAAATAATTCCGTGAGCTATAGTCTTTAAGAGGCTTATTATCATTACGAGCAATATTCATCCCGTCAAGCCCTATGGTACTGGCCAAATAAAGATGATCATAAGATTTGACAAATTCTTCTAAGAGTGGTTTCTGCTGTTTAGCCTCTAAACTAACCATACTGGGTAATCGACTCAAATTTTGCAATGCTAAAACGTTCATGGTTTTCCAGCGAGCAACGTTTTCTGTCAATGCTTGGGTTTGGTTAGCCAGGATTTCTTGTGCATTGGTTTCAATAATTTTACTAGCGCGAGAACTGGCATAGTTAATCCCGACTAACATCGGGGGTATGACACCAAGCAACACGAATAAAAGAACACGAAACTGTAACCTTTGCATAAAGGGAATCTTCATTGATCCCTGCCACCAAGAAGGGGTTTCAGCTTTTGAATCGGGGGATGGCTTACTAATAATGGGTTCTGGGGTAGTTTTTATAGATGATTGAGTCATTTTTGCTTCACTCTTGTTTTATCAGTCTTGTTTTAGACGAGATGGAGGTTAAAGTTTTGGTTCTGGGGGTCAAGGACCGTTGACCAAACATTGAACATTGAACATTGAACATTGAACATTTTGGTTTCAAGCCTACTTCCAAACGAATGATAAATGATAAATGTTAAATGATAAATGAAATGACAGCTAAAATTACTAATCCTAGTCTTGAAATTCAGGACACCAAAGTTATCGTACATGAACGATTAGCAGAATTAGAAAAACAGCTTTCTACTCTGACTAATTCGCCTCAACCCAAAACTAAAAAAGCACAGGAAAAAAGACAAACTTCAATCCTTGACTTAACTCGTTCTATTGATAATTTTAAAGCTTATTTATCCTTATCAATTGAGCAAAAAGTTACTGATGGTAATCAATTGGGAATTATTACTGATTTAAGCCTTTCTCGGGGGGGACTGCCTGAAGTTTGGGTGAGTTGGTATAATCATGTTCCTATCCCTGAACAAGCGATTCGCTTAAAACCTGAACCTTTCTTTAAACAGTTAAAAGTTGGGGATTCTGTCACGATTAATTCTAATCATCCTGAATCGGGACAACAAACCTTTGAAATTAAAGAATTTCGTGGTGAGGGGTGGATTTTTACTACTACTGAGCAATTATTTCATCATGATTTTATTGAGAAAATCCCTAATCTTGAGGAGGAAAATGTTTCTGAAATGGTTGATGAATCTGAAACAGAAGCGGTTAAAAAATTCTCAGAAATATCAGAAATTATAGATGAAAAGCAACCCGAACAATCCACTACTATAGTAGAAGTTGTTCAATCATCAAGTCTGACTGATACGGATGAATTAACT
>JBFRWO010000337.1:0-19007 GCA_051439625.1 Crocosphaera sp.
TGCAATTTCAATCACTTGTGACTTTTCATCAACGATTTTGCTTTCATTAGCAACTTCTAACCATCCTTGTATAGCATCCTGAAGATTATTGATCACTTCTTCCATACTATCCCCTTCTGTAATACAACCAGGGAGAGCAGGAACTTCTGCCCAATATCCTCCCTCTTCTGCTGGATGAATAATAGCTTTAATTTGCATAGCTTGTATCCTTAATTTTCATTCCGAGAAACGAGGAATCTTATTCAACCTAGTTTAGATCAATTAAAAAAAGATAGCAATATAAACTAAAAAAGGGTCAACCACCGTTAACCCCTACACACCAATTTAATTGTTAAAAAAAATCATTAATTAAGCTTGTTTTTTACCTTTTGCAGCGACAAACCCTAATCCTAACCCTAATAAAGCGACAAGGCTACCGGGTTCAGGAACAGACTCCGCCTGAACAGGTGTTATGGAAGCCGTGGGAAATTCACCACTACCCGAATCATACTCAGCTACCACGAAAGTATCGAAACCATCCAAACTAACATTAAATACACCATTAGTATTAAAGTCTAGGACCAGTTGATCATTTCCATTTCCAGCTATTGCTACGAACACACCGTTGGTTATCTCACCGTTGCTAACAGTCCAGGTATTGATTCCAATATTTGACCACAATGTGGCAATATTCCCTTCATCAAAACTACCTAACAGACCATCAATTTCAGTAATTTCGATTTCTGTTGCTGGTCCTGTTGCATTATCGTCGAGTCCCCTGATAAACCCTTCTACTGGGCCTGAAACAATAGACCTCTTGCAACACTAGAAGAAAAAGAAAATTTAAAATCCAACGCAGAAGCAGAAATGGCACTGGCTAAAACCAACGTGGATGTGGAGAATACAGAAAACAAACCGAGGAATGCAAGTTTCTTAATCATCATACTATTTAACGAGTAGGATTAGTGAAAATTAGACTTAAAGAGCTTAATCAGCTCTTAAGTATTTGTTTTCTAGATAAAAACATCTGAATTTTCCCCCCCCCGCCTTTTTTGTCAAGTTATTTAACATTTATTTATTTTTTCTTAAACTTTTTCTACCAGAAGTTTTGCACCAAATCTTGACTAATTAATTGATAAGTTTAATGGTGGATTATGTTTCTCTAATCCACCCTACATTTTTAATTGGTTAAAAAAGGGTCAACTACCGTTAACCTAATTATAATAGTATTCATCTAAGTTTATTTAAGGTTCATAATGCTAATTACTATTAGTGAAGACACTTTAACTTTATCCCCTGGTAACACGGTTATTTTTCGGGTTCAAAAATGGGAAGATTATCAAAGATTGCTCAATTTAAGACAAGAAACCTCTATTCCTAAACTTTCTTTTAATTTTAACAACCAAGAAATTCGTCTTATGTCTCCTTTACCCAGTCACGGAAAACGTATCGATCTACTCAGAAATTTAGTTAAAATTATTTTAGATAAAAAAGATTTAGATTGGGAATGTTTTGACCCTATTACTTTAAAAATACCACCACTAGCAGGAGTGGAACCAGATACCTGTTTTTATATTAACAATAGACAAGCTATTTTAGGTAAAGATAAAATTGATTTAACTATTGATCCAGCCCCAGATTTAGCGATTGAAGTTGATTTTACATCCATCACAGATATTAGTGCTTATGAAATCATCAAAGTTCCTGAATTGTGGATTTATCGTCAAGGAATTTTAAATATTTATGTGTTAGAAGACAACAAGTATCAAGATAGTGCAAAGAGTCGATTATTTCCTGATTTTGATGTTAAAAATGTCTTGCCTCAATATGTTGAGTTAGGATGGAATGAAGGTTCAAGTGTTGCTTTGCGTCAATTTCGGAATCTTTAAGTACAAAATAATGCTAAAATTAAATTATTGAGAGGTATTAAGCTATGCAATTACAAACTAAACCCAAACAGCGTTACTATACTCCAGAAGAATATCTGGAATTAGAAGAGAAATCTCAAGAAAAAAATGAATATCGCAATGGAGAAATCATTCCAATGGTAGGTGCAACAACTAATCACAATCAAATTGCTGGAAATGTTTACAAACTATTTCCTTTAAACATCGATAATCAAGATTATTATGTTTATATCGAAAGTGTTAAATTATGGCTATCTGAACATAATATTTATACTTATCCTGATGTAATGGTAATTAAAGACAAACCCATTCATCACGGTAGCAGTAAATCTAATGTAATTAATCCACAAATTATTATCGAAGTCCTGTCTTCTTCTACAGAAGCTTATGATCGAGGCGATAAATTTGAATATTATCGTTCCCTTTCTACCTTTCAAGAATATATTTTAATTGAGCAAGATCGTTACTCAATTACCCAATATATTAAACAAGATAATAATAATTGGTTAGTTAATTTTTATACGGGAGAAGAAGCTATCTTAAAATTGGGTTCAGTTAATTGGGAAATTTCTTTAAAAGATATTTATCAACGCATTGATTTTGAAGCAGTAGAAGAAGATAGTTAATCATTATTTCAACAATGATTATTCGACACTCACACCACAAATACCAGAAAATTACTCTTGATTATTTCCTTGATTTTTAATTCGTTCAATTTCTTGTTGTAATTCTTCTATTTGTTTCCTTAAACTTTCTGCTTCTTCATTTTTATCTACTGTTACAGTATCGCTTTTTTGAGAGGTTTTATAATTCCCTGCACGAATGTTTTGATACTCATTAGAATTAGCCCAATCTCGTAAATAATGAACCCTATCAACAGGAAAAGGATGACTTAAAAATACATTATTGCCACCATTATAAATCAAAAACTTATATAGTTGATTTAGATCATCTTCATCTAATTCTCGATACTCTTCTGCTTGTTTTAAGAACTCATCTAAATGACACTCATGGGCATATTTATGACTTCCTCCCGCCATTTTCATCATCATTCTAAAAATAGGTTCTGTATCATCAATTACTAATAAAGCTGCGCGATCTGCTGATAATTCTGCCTTTCTGCGCCATTCATAAAAAGCAAATATTAAACCGCTACTAATAATATTCCCTAATCCTAACGTCAATTCTCCAAATAAAGAAGCAGCATTCATTGCCCACATAGCCATTTGAATCAATAAACTATGTTCACATTTTATATGTCCTAATTCATGGGCAATAACAATTCTTAATTCTATTTCATCAGATATATCTAATAAACCGGCATTTAAAACAATATAGGGTTGCTGTTGACCCAAAGAATAAGCATTGACTACGGGATTTTGACTAACATAAATTAAAGGTTCAGAACTAATATCTAAATCATAAACTGTCTCCCTAACAACACCGTATAAAGTACTGTATTGACGAGGCCCTACTTTAATACTATTCCCCATCAAAGAAATTTGCTGGGGTCGTTCATAAAGATATTCCATAAAGCTAGTAGCAACCATGTCAAAACCAGGAACAGTTCTTAAAGTTTGTTCTGCTTGTGTATCTAGAGGATGGCGAAAGGCTTCGCTTGAGAGTCCAGGATAACTAGGCATTTTTTCTCTTCATTAACTTCTTGATATATTGTACAATTTCAGTAATAAAAACATAAAATTCTCTAGTTATGAGGAGAGAGAAAATTGCTCACCCTTGGTGTTAATATTGATCATGTTGCAACTGTCCGCCAGGCCAGACGAACTATTGAACCCGATCCCATCGCTGCGGCAGTATTAGCGGAGTTGGGGGGAGCAAACGGCATCACGGCGCATTTGAGAGAAGATCGCCGTCATATGCAAGATCGAGACATTCGCTTACTTAGAGAAACCGTTCGCACCCATCTTAACCTGGAAATGGCGGCCACTGAAGAAATGGTGGCCATCGCCCTGGATTTAAAACCAGACTATGTTACCCTTGTCCCAGAGAAACGGGAAGAAGTTACCACAGAAGGGGGCTTAGACATAGCTGGAAGCTTGGAAAAACTGAAAAATGTAGTGGATCGTCTCCAAACCGCAAACATCCCTGTGAGCCTCTTTATTGACGCAGATGAGGCACAAATTAAAGCCTCTGCTGATACTCAAGCGAAATTTATCGAACTGCACACAGGAAAATATGCCGATGCACCAAACCCAGAAATACGTCAAAAAGAATTAGAATCATTAAAATTAGGTTGCGAACAAGCATTAAGCTTAGGTTTACGGGTCAATGCCGGTCATGGGTTAACCTATATCAATGTCTATCCTGTGGCTTGTTTACCAGGAATGGAAGAGTTAAATATTGGTCATACTATAGTCAGTCGTGCGGTGTTAGTGGGGATGGAGAGGGCGGTTCGAGAGATGAAACTGGCCATGAGAGGAGAGTTCTAAATTCTTAATTATTAATAAACCCTGACCTACAATGTCCCTTTCGGTTCAATAATAGTAATTGGGTAAATAGCAATTAATGATTGAGCAATGACCACCTATTATTACGTTTTAGCGAGCCAACGCTTCTTATTAGAAGAAGAACCCCTTGATGAAGTCTTGAGAGAAAGAAAAAGACACTACGAAGACAAAAATCAAGAAATTGACTTTTGGTTAGTGAAGCAACCAGCTTTTATTGAAGCCCCAGAATTTGCTGAAATTAAAGCAAAATGTCCTCAACCTTGTGCTGCTATTATTTCTGAAAATGCTGACTTTATTACATGGTTAAAGTTACGTTTAGAGTACGTTGTTAAAGGAGAATTTCAAGCCCCTTCCTCTACCATTTCCGACCCGAAGGCTTCCTTAGAAACTGTTTCCTAGCCTTCTTTAATTGAGTTTATCAATATTTCAGTTGAGTGAATCAGGAGTTTGGGAAAAAGATAAAATCACCCTGCGATCGCTACTCTTAAAAACATTAGATAAGTCCAGGTAATTGTTTCCCCAGACTCCTCTCAACTCCATTTATCAAACTGATCATCATAATTATGAAGTAACCCTGTAAATAAGTCATTGAGTTTTTCTGTGCTGTATTGAGGTTGTAATAAAAGTTGTTGTGCATTAATAAAATAGTGTTTAATGTTCTGTATAGGAACTAATTTTGACTTGAGAAACCATAGATCGGCTTTTGGTGCCTTGATATTAGTAACATTAATCCAGGTTTTCACCGTCATGGGTAGTTCTGTACCGAGACGAAAGTTGAAATTTTCCTGAGATAAAGATTCAATATAATTAGGTGTTAAAAATACTTTGTACCTAGATTTTTCGGATGTTAATTGTTGAATAAATGCTAAACTAACTCCCCGTACTAACTGACGAACTGGTTCGGCTTTTTCTCCCATGACTTCTCTGACTAGGGTACTCTGTCCCATCATACTGTTCATACTATTCATATCAGTAATACTCATGTGAGTCCCTCCCATAGCCATGATTATATATTTTTCTGTAGAAAGTTGTTGAAAGGGTTTTAATTGATGGGAAATAGTGGGAGTAATACCGTCATCAGAACCAGATAACATTAAGGTTGGTACTTTAATTTGAGATAAATTTTTACCAAATAGTTCCCCAATAATGGGATTAAAAACGATAATTTGTTTAATACGATTATCCTTAAAATTTCGTTGAGGATAAGGCAATTTTCCGGCAGCACATTTTAACCAGTCAGCCGGCGATCGCCGCAAGGGAGAATTATCTTGACAAAAAGTTCTCAAGGTTTTCAAATCTAAGGATGCACCCCCTAATGCTAAAGCTGTATAACCCCCAAAAGAATGACCGATCATACTGACTTTTTTGGTATTAAGTTTTCCTTTAAATTTGCTATTTTTTTGATTTAAAAGGGTTAATTGATTTAAAACAAAACTAATATCTTGAGGTCGATCAATAAATTCTTCTGATGGTAAAATTTTACTTGAGTTTATTCCTGTTGCTGTTTTAATTAGGGCTTGAATGTCACTTCCAGGATGTTCTACAGAAACCACAGTAATACCATAAGAAGTCAAATGTTTAGCTAAATAGCGCAAAAAGCGACGATCTGAGGCAAAACCATGAGACATAATCACCAAGGGGCCGCGAGCTTTTTTTGCAGTGTAAATATCCAGAGAGATATAACGGTTTCTACTCCGATCATAGAGAACAGTATTTTCTCGAGATATACTTTGTTCTCCTGATACTGTAGGATCAAATGTTGGTAAATTATCTATTTGGGAATCGTCTTTTAAACCTTTTTTGACTTGAGAATTAATCAATCGACTGTGTAAAAAAGACTCATTTATTTTTAAGCCCAAAATTGCAGCTTTTGAGATATCAACAGTAACAGTTTCTTGTGGATAAACTCGCAAAAAATTGATAAAATTTAAGTTATTAGTTTGTTTTAAAAGTGTTCTTAATGCTTGTTCTAGTTGCGCATAATCACTATCAGGTAATGCTTGACTAAGTTGTTTTAATAATCTTTGACCATCATCGCTTTTTAAAAGATCATTTAAAAATCGTTCTGCAATTAAAGGATCAATTTGAAATTTTTGAGATAAAACTTGTCTGAATTCACTGGTTAATAAAAACTTATAAGGTTGTAAACTAGGAGATATTTCTTTTGTTTCTACAAATGTTTGTAAGTCTTTGACTGGAATTTTATGATTCAATAATCCCGCTTTTAAGACAATATTTTCGGCGGAAAAGCTAGGAGAAACGCCCCAAAATAAAGATAATAAAATGGGTGTCATTCCCCCTACTACATTGAACAAAAAAGGCGAAAGAAACTTAAAAAAATTCATAGGTGCAAAGAATAAAAGCAATAAAATTTGACTATCTTTGAGTTTCCAACTTTGGCAGTACATTCTAGGAATATTGGCTGATTTCTTCCTGTCTTGTTGAGAACTGACTGAGTAGGACTCCTTTTGATAGTATTCCCAATTATAAAGCTTAACCCAGCAATATTCAGTGGCGAAAAAGACGAATCAACTTCAGATACTTACAATAATCATTTCTCCCCGAACCCACCATACTCCGCATTTCATAAAGTTTTCAACCTTATCCGAGTAGTATTGACCACACTTACGTAACCGCAATTTTGAAAATTTTTCTTAGTTATTGTGACAATTTATAAAGTGTCATAGTGTAGATTGCTCCCTACTATTTAACTTGATACATTATGGTTGTGTGTGAGGAGTAAGAGTGATATGAAAACGCCTTTGGAGTCGAAACACGGCAAGACGCCCGGAGGCTTTTCATTTTTGTCTTTAAGTTAATTGAATAGTCATTGAGGTTTTATTCCCTGTAGTAGAGGCGTTTCGCGAAACGTCTCTACAATGTTGTTAATAAGCAAATGAAGAGGTTTTGAAATCAGGATTTGGTATCATAATTATAATTAATGCTTATTCTACTATTTTCTTGCATGAGTATTCCCGATTATCAATCAATAATGTTTCCTTTACTTAAGTATTCTGGAGATGAGCAAGAACATTCGTTGAGGGAGTGTATTGAAGCTTTAGCTAGTCATTTTAAGTTGACTCAAGAAGAGAGGAAACAGTTATTACCAAGTGGGAAACAGCCTATTTTTGATAACCGTGTAGGTTGGGCAAGAACTTATCTAAAAAAAGCAGGACTTTTAGTTAATACAAGACGAGGATATTTGAAAATAACAACACAGGGGCAAACTATCTTAAAAAATAACAGTATTCAAGAAATAAATGTTAAATTCCTGAAGCGTTTTCCTGAGTTTGTTGATTTTCATAATAGTAATAAACAATCAAAGAATAATATTTCATGTTCTGATTTTAATAAACAGTTAGATGAAATAGAAGAAAATAAAACACCAGAAGAACAACTCGAAAAAATTTATTTGGGAATAAAAGAAGAACTCAAAAAAGAACTATTAGAAACTATTAAACAATATTCCCCTAATTTTTTTGAAAAATTAGTTATTGATTTATTAATTGCTATGGGATACGGAGGTTCAAGAAAAGAAGCAGGTGAAGCTGTAGGACAAGTTAATGATGGAGGCATCGATGGTATTATCAAAGAGGATAGATTAGGCTTAGATATTATCTATATTCAAGCTAAACGGTGGGAGAATACTGTGGGGAGGCCAGAAATACAAAAATTTGCTGGTGCATTATTAGGAAGACAAGCAAAAAAAGGGATATTTATTACCACTTCTAATTTTAGTAAAGAAGCCAAAGAATACACAAGCATGATCGATAGTAAAATTATTTTAATCGATGGGGAAAGACTAGGTGAATTATTAATTGATTATAACGTAGGAGTATCAATGGTTGAATCTTATGCTATCAAAAAAATAGATAACGACTATTTTACAGAATAACCCATTTTGATTAAACTAAGAACAGACGCAAATAGAGGTTAAGTTAAGTATGTCTATGTTACTCGCTGGCGATATTGGCGGAACTAAAACTATTTTACGTTTAGTTAGTTCAGAAAATCCTAACAAGGGTAAAAGTTTACCTCAACAAAGCACTTTATATGAAAACTCTTATCCTAGTCAAAAATACGATGATCTCGTTCCCATTGTTCAAGAATTTTATCAAGAAGCTAAACAAGAATTAACAGAAGAAATTAAAGTTAAAAATGGGTGTTTTGGGATCGCTGGTCCCGTTGTTAACAATACCTCAAAATTAACAAATTTAAAGTGGCCAGAATTGACAGGCGATCGCCTAGAAAAACAACTATCTTTAGAAAGAGTCACTCTAATTAATGATTTTGCTGCTATTGGTTACGGTATTTTAGGGTTAGAAAGAGATGATTTACACACCTTACAAGCAGCAAAAACAAAAACCAATACACCCATAGGAGTATTAGGCGCAGGAACCGGTTTAGGAGAATGTTTTTTAACTCCTTCAGAAAGTGGTAATTATAGTGTCTTTTCCACTGAAGGATCTCATGCAGACTTTGCACCACGAAACGAATTAGAATTTGAATTATTAACCTATATTCAAGATAAATATAGTTTACTCAGGGTTTCCGTAGAAAGAGTTGTATCTGGCATGGGAATTAGTGCAATTTATCAATTTTTACGCCATAAGTATCCCGAAAAAGAATCAGATAAATTCAAGCAAACTTTTCAAAGTTGGGAAAATGAAAAAAATATTGATCTTTCTGCTGAAGTATCTAAAGCAGCTTTAGAAAACAGTGATGCTTTATGTCAACAAACGATGGATATATTTATTTCAGCTTACGGTGCAGAAGCAGGAAATCTAGCTTTAAAATTATTACCTTATGGTGGATTATACATAGCAGGAGGAATTGCAGCCAAAATATTACCATTAATGCAAAAAGGTATCTTTATAGAAGCATTTAAAGCTAAAGGACGCATGAGTTCACTGTTAACTGAAATTCCAATATATATAATTTTAAATCCCAAAGTTGGTTTGATTGGGGCAGCTTTAAAGGCTGCAAAATAATACTTTTGATTACTACTTATTGCTGAATTATATGACACCCTCCCAAACAATTGTTGTCAAAGTTGGAACCTCTAGTCTTGCTCAACCAGAGACAGGAAAATTAGCTTTATCTACCATTGCTGCATTGGTGGAAACATTAACAGAATTACGAGAATTAGGCTATAATGTAGTCTTAGTTTCATCCGGTGCAGTGGGAGTGGGTTGTAGTCGTCTTAAATTAAAAGAAAGACCCAAAAAAATAGCCACCAAACAAGCTATTGCAGCAGTGGGACAAGGGAGATTAATTCGAGTTTATGATGACCTTTTTACAGCTTTAAATCAACCGATTGCCCAGGTTTTACTAACCCGTAGAGAATTAATGGAAAGGAGTTGTTATGTGAATGCTAAAAATACTTTTCATGCGTTGTTTGAATTAGGAGTTATTCCTATTGTAAATGAAAATGATACCGTTGCTATTGAAGAGTTAAAATTTGGAGACAATGATACTCTTTCTGCTTTAGTTGCTAGTTTAATTAATGCCCATTGGTTGTTTATTTTAACAGATGTTGATCGACTTTATTCTGCTGATCCTCGCACTTTTCCTGACGCACAACCTATCAAAGTTGTTAATCGTTTAGAATTAGATAAATTAGAAATTAAAGCAGGAGGAAAAGGATCTCAGTGGGGAACAGGAGGAATGTCAACCAAACTAACAGCAGCAAGATTAGCAACATCCGCAGGTGTTACCACAGTCATAACTCACGGAAAAAGATCAGAAAACTTATTAAAAATTATTAAAGGTGAAGACATTGGCACTAAATTTGAGGCACAATTAAATAATGATAATGCCCGCAAAAGATGGATTGCTTATGGTTTATTGCCCAGAGGAAAATTGTATCTTGATCGAGGTGCAGTTAAAGCAATTTCTCAAAAAGGTAAATCTCTCTTAGCAGCAGGAATCATTAAAGTTGAAGGTGAGTTTGATTCCTTAGAAGCAGTACAATTATACAATGAAAATGATCAAGAAATTGGCAGAGGAATTGTTAATTATAATCAAGAAGAAATTGAAAAAATCAAAGGAAATCACTCGGATAAAATACCTGAATTACTGGGTTATCATGGATCAGAAACCATCGTCCATCGAAATAATTTAGTTATTAATTAAAATAAATTGAGGGAAAATTATGGCAGCAAATAAAGACTTAAACTCTTCACAGTCTTGGCGAAAATTATTAAGACAATATCGTGCGATCGCAGTCATTCGTACCGATAATATAGAGCAAGGTATTAACATGGCCAAAGCAGTAGCAGCAGGAGGAATGAATATAATAGAAATTACCAGGAATAGTCACAACCCTGGTGAAATTATTAAACAATTAAAACAAGATTTACCCCACTGTACCATTGGCACCGGCACCATTTTAACCCTAGAAGAATTAAAAGAAGCGATCGCAGCAGGTATTCAATTTTGTTTTACTCCTCATGTTAATCAAACTCTGATTAAAACAGCGATAAACCATGATATTCCCATCATTCCAGGGGCCTTATCTCCCACAGAAATTGTCACAGCTTGGCAAGCCGGAGCCAGTTGTGTTAAAGTTTTCCCAGTACAGGCTATTGGCGGTATTGCCTATATCAAAGGTCTGCAAGGTCCTCTGGGTTCCATTCCTTTAATTCCCACCGGAGGCGTTACTTTAGATAATGCAGCCTATTTTATCGAAGCAGGGGCGATCGCCGTAGGATTATCCAGTCAGTTATTTCCTCGTCATGCCTTAGATGACCAAGAATGGGATATAATCACGCAACAGGCTCAATTTTTGATGAAGCGTCTTTCGGAATTTCAGCAATAAAAATGCCTACGAATGGAGTTCGCAGGCCAAGGGGTTAGATTGTTAAGAATAATGAAAACTACTTGACAATTACTTTACCAACCATACCAGCACCACGGTGAGGTTCACAGTAGTAGGTATATTCTCCAGGCTCATTGAAGGTGCTTTCATAGCTTTCGCCAGGAGCAAAAACAAGGTTTTTGTGGGAAAGAGAAGCTTGTCCTTCTACAACAACGTTATGGGGAGCTAGTTTGTTGTTAACCCACTTAACTGTATCTCCTGCGCTGATTTCAACTTGTTTGGGTTCAAAAGCTAACATACCATTGTCAGCACCCATTTTAACTTCTGTGGTTGCAGCAGAAGCAGGGTTAACAGCGACGAATAAACTGGAGATTACGAGAGCAACAGTAGCGATAAGTAAACCTAATTTTTTAGACATTTTGGTGGTTCCCATTAATTCTTTAAGACTGAAATATATGTTGTCAGTATTTTTGTCCACTACTGAATTATAAGTAAAATTGAGAAGTTTGACAAGCTGTCTTTGGACAAAAGAAAATTATTTTGCTATGTTTGAGGGTCTGCATTAAGCAAAATAAACGTTGGAAGTTTGACAAGCCGTCTTTTGACAGACTGAGAAATTATAGAGATAATCTACCACGGATTTATCTTTGCACGGAGAACACAATGAAGAGATTATTTTCACTGATTTTATTGCTTTTTGCCTTTTTCTGTTTCAGTTTCGTTTCCCCCGCTTTAGCTGGTGATGCTGCTGCGGGTAAAGGTGTTTTTACCGCCAACTGTAATGCTTGTCACCTCGGTGGAGGAAATGTGGTAGCAGGACCGAGTAAAGGGTTAGCAAAAAATTACCTCGAGAAAAATGGGGTGGATACCCTAGAAAAAATTGTCTATCAAGTTACCAATGGTAAAGCTGCTATGCCTGCCTTTAAAGGGCGTTTAACTGCGCAACAAATTGAAGATGTAGCTACTTATGTTTTAAGTCAAGCAGAAGCTGGTTGGTAGGCTAACTATCGGGTGGGCAAAGTTGACTGCATTATCAATCAATATTTGGGATAAGTTTTTTACTTGCCCACCTTAGCGCATTAGATTTGATTTAGGTAATTCCAGTGATACCATTAATTCCTACGATGTCGGCAATTCCTTTGATTCCAGCAAGTGAGCAGGATGCTCACACTACTATAACATCAATTAAACAGAACCTCGTAAGGCAACAATAGGATCAAGTTTAGCTGCTTTTTGTGCAGGAATAACCCCAAAACCTAAACCAATGCCACCAGAAACAACCAGGGAAATAGTGATAGAAGCAGAAGAAATAGTAGGAGATAAAGGAGAAACTAAACCGACAAATGTTACTAAACCAACTCCCGTTAAAATACCAATAACTCCCCCAGAAACAGCAATAATAACCGCCTCAATTAAGAACTGTCCTAAAATATCACTTTGACTGGCTCCTAACGCTTTTCTGAGTCCAATTTCCGAGGTTCTTTCACTAACAGAAACTAACATAATATTCATCACCCCAATACCCCCAACAATTAGAGAAATTCCTGCTAAAAAAGCCAACATTACTGTTAAACCCAGAGCAATACTTCCCACAATATCTAACATTTGTTTTGAAGTTTCTACCCCAAAGTCATCCTCATCGGTAATTTTATGCCTTAATCTCAATAAATTTTCAATTTGAAATTTAGCAGCAGAAATACTCTCAACATCCTTAGCTTCTACATTAATCCAACTTACTTGCGTACCATAAGGAGAAGTTTTCCCTACAATTTGATTAGTCATAGTAGTCAAAGGAATTAACACCGTTTCATCCAAATTAGTGCCAATTAAAGAGCCTTTCGGAGACATTACCCCAATAATTTCAAAAGGAACATTTTTGATTCTAATAGATTCCCCAATAGGGTTGGTGACTGTAAAAAAACGCTCAACAACATCCTGTCCAATAACAGCAACCCGTTTATTTCTTTGCAGGTCAATATTATTAAGAAACCGACCTTTTTCTACAGGAAAACTCCTAACTTGGGGATAACTTGGCGTTGTTCCGATTAATAAAACACTGGTATTTTCGCTTTTATAATTAATTAATTGTCGTTGATTTCTTTCCGGGGCAACTGTACTTACACTAGGAACTTGTTTAGCGATTGCCTGAGCATCTTCCCAGACTAAAGTTTTCGGTAAATCAAGGGTAGCACGGCGAGCTTTACGAGTACCAGGAACCACAAAAATAACTTTTGGTCCCAATTCATTTAACTGCTCAGTAGCTAAATTTTCCGCCCCTTGACCAATACCAATAGTAGCAACAACCGAAGCATTACCAATAATCATCCCTAACATAGTTAAGCTAGTGCGTAACTTATTGGCAGCCAACATAGAAGTTGCCATTTTAAGACTGTCTAAAAAATTCATCTTAGTATTAAAACAATTATTAAATTTACTTGTCTTCAGGTAAGTCAATAAAGACCCTTTCTCCAGAGCTTAAACCGGAAAGAATCTGGGTTTTTTCATCTAAAACTTGACCGATGGTAACCGGTTTAAATTGAGGTTTTTCGTTCTCATCTGCGACCATGACCCCCGTTTCGCCATTTTTCGTAACAATGGAAACAGTAGGAACCACCAAAGCATTGCTAATTTCTTGTCCTAGAAATTTCACATCCACATTCATACGGGATAATAATTTTTCTTGCCCTGTCGGCCCGATGGCAATAGTCACTTCAAATGAGGTCACATTGGCCTCTACAACCGCTTCTGGAGCGATTAAAACCACCTTTCCTTGAAAAACTTGGTTGGGAAAAGCATCGGCGGTAATAATTACTGGCTGCCCTTGTTGAATCATGGCGATATCTACTTCAGGCACTTTAGCCACTACTTTTAATCCTCGGGCTAGGGCAACAATAGAACTAGAGGTAGCTGAAGCAGTGCTAGATGCAGAGGTAGTAGGAGTGACAAACGCCCCTGGATTAGCGTATTTCTGCGTAACAGTGCCATCAAACGGGGCGCGAATGGCCGTATCTTGGAATTGAATCACCACTTGTTCCACCTGGGCTTTAGCCGCCTCAGCCGCCGCTTCTAACCTTGCTATTTCAATTTGAGCAGTTTGTTTGCGCTCTTCGACTTGAATCTGCGCCTCAGCCATTGCTGCTTGAGCTTGCAGAGCTTCTTGTTTCAATTGGTCAATTTCTGGGTTTTGTGTGTTTTTAGCTTGTTCTAGTTTGTTCTGAAGCTCAATAAAGTTAGCTAAGGCACTATCATAAGCGTTGACGAGTTCACGATATCTATCTTTCGAGATGGCTCCTTCATCTAATAATTTTCGATTATCTTGAACACGAGACTCAGCTAATTGTAGACCAGACCGTGCAGAGATGATTTGGGCTTGAATTTGCTCAATTTCTCGGGGAATTCTTTCTGTTGCTCGTTTCAAGTTGGCTTTTGCTTGTTCTAGTTGCGTTTGTGCTTGGATATAACGAGTTTGAGCCTGTTGAATTTCACTGGGAATACGAACTTTAGCTGCATCTAATTCTGCTAAAGCCTGCTTATAATTAGCTTCAGCATATTTTCCTTCCGCTTTAATTTCTGTGTGTTCCATAAGGGCTAAAATTTGCCCCTCTTTGACTCTCATCCCCTGTTCAACTCGCAACTGCACTAAACGCCCCGGATTTTTGGGGCTAATATTGACACTTTCGATGGGTTCTACCACTCCACTGGCTTCGATATCTACTGCCAGACTTTCCCGTTGGGCCTTAACGGTCATTTTCTCGAGTTTACTCTGGGAAACGGGGGTTGTAGCCATTCTGTAGGTTAATCCCCCAACTAAGAGTAGTCCACCGGTCATAACGGCTAAAATCCAAGGAAGAGGACGACTTGCTTTATTAGATACAGAAATTTCCATAAAGTTATTTTTTTAAGAGATTCAACAAAACGAGAAATTAACTCCTCTATACTAACCTTTCTGTTGTGCCATAGCACGGCAAACAAGAGCAACCATTAAACAGCTTTAGTTTATTTACTCATCTTGAATAGTTCCCATTTACTGCGCATCATCACAGTCTTAAAATTCTAATAGCAAAAATTAATTTATCTAATCTTATTCTAATATTTATGATACTCATATAAACAAGATTCAATTAGTCACACTACTAAGTCTAGCTCTAGTTGTTTATATCTTGGTCTCTTTTGTTCTAAGTTCTTCACTTGTATCATCGCTTCAATAACACTATTGGTCACCTCCCACATTAATACGGGTGGAACAGCATTTCCCAAAGCTCTATAAAGAGCAGTCTTAGCTCCTGGTAGTTTAAAACTTTCTGGAAACGATTGAATACGTGCTACTTCTCTTGGGGTAAACATTCTATAGCGATTATTAATTAATAGTATTGGGTCAGTGCTGTTGATGCTAACTTTAGCAAGATGCGCTCCCACTGTATTACATGGTTTATCAAGAGATTGCACACGCCCTTTATTCATTGAAGTAAAGTGTTTTGTTTTTTGAAGTCCGGCGATCGCTCTTTCACTAAAATAGTATTTGTTGTCTATCTCGCTTTCATTTTCTAATACTTGTGCTAGGATTGGAGGCTTATTAAAAGTTGTAGGTTCTGGAAATTTAAAATTATCAAAAACAGACTTATTTTTAAACCCAATTATAAAGACGCGCTCTCGTTTTTGTGGCACTCCAAAATGGGAAGAATTGAGAGTTGCATAAGTAACATAGTAACCACAATTTTCAAATTCTTTTAGTATTAAAGGAAAAGCTTCCTTCTTATTAGCTGACAATATGCCTTTAACGTTTTCAGCAATGAAAACTTTTGGTTGTTTGGAGCGAATAACTCGGCACATTTCAAAAAATAGTTTACCTTTTTCATCTTTGTATCCTAAACGTTTTGGATTTTGGGCTACTACAGAAAATGATTGGCAGGGAAATCCTCCAGTCAAAATATCATGGTTTGGAATCTGTTTTGATGCCACATTTCTAATATCTGCTACATGACATTTAAGACTAAAATTAGCATCATAAATTTTAGCTGCTGATTGCTCCCAATCCAGAGAATATACAATTTTAATTGGAAGTTTTTTATAGTTTTTATGGAGAAATTGAAATCCTCCTTCAGCACCCAAGTCCATCCCTCCGCAACCACTAAATAAAGATGCTATGGTATAAATCTGTTTTTTTTTCATGCCAAAAGTTCCTCCCAATAGCCAGCACTTTCCTGATAGGTAATATCAGCACGGTTGCGTGGAATCATGTTTAAAAGGTCTTGTCTTTCCTTGCCTACAGGATCTTGAATGATAAACAAGGAGATGTCTTTTTTTGATATCATAAGTCTATAGATGTAGTATTTCTCCCTTGCACTTTTTGCTGTTCTCCATTCATTGGTCGACATACAAAATGATTTAGTTGCCAGCTTTCCAATACTTGTTGTAGTTTTCACTTCAATATATCTTAATTCTTCGTTGTTTACTTCGTAAGATTTGATATCGTAGCCTACTGCTAAGTTTTCAGGTATTTTAACAACTAAGTGAACGAGATCATCTCGACCATGTTTATGTAACCGATTTTTCTCGTGCTGAATTACTAAAGCTTCTCCTGTATCCCCGATTTCTTTTGTACTTAGAACTTTTCCTTTTTCTTTATCCTCTCTAATTTTTGTTATAACCTCCATGACTAACTTACTGATATTTTCATCAGTATTACTTGATTCTCCATATTCTTCAATAATTGATAGTGTATCAGCTTGAAATATTTCATCGGAAAGTTTGCTATTAACATAGTGAAACCAACTTTCTTGAGTAGTGTTAACATCATCTATATCAAGAGTCTTTTTGTTATAAAGAGTTTCATAAGATGTGAAATAGGAGTCATTATTAATAAAAGATTCTATTACCTCCAAATTTGAAGTATTGAGATAGTATTGATAATTTGGCATCAATCTAACAAGGTCTGCTAGTTCCATTTGACCCTCTCCTGGCTGAAGCGCAGGAGATTCATAACGAATCCCTGTCGGGATGGTTATTTTCTTGATTGAATAGACTTAATTGAAAAGCATATTCTTTCAAGTTCCCAGGCTCATTACGTTTGCCATTGCTGGCGTAATGATATTTCCTTTTACCCGTTGTTAGTTCAACGGTGGGCGTTTGAAACAAACTTAATTGTTTCGGTTCCGGCAAGTCCCTCCGTACCTTTTGGCTAAACTTTTTAACTATGTTTAAGCCATAGTGATTAATTGCCTTATTCTTGATATTAATACTCGCTTGAAAATTGGCATCATCAACATGACCACAGTTAGTACAAAGGAATTTTTCTCCTTCTCTATTATCGGGATCTATATGATGACAAACCGAACATTCTTGCGAAGTATGGCGGGGATTAACCCTTAAAACAATCTTTCCTGACTTAGCAGCCATGTACTCAATTTTTTGGGTCAATGAATACCACGAAGCATCAGCAATTAATCTGTTTAAAGCTCTTTTCGCACTTTGTCCATTTTTCAGAAACCGTCCTGTGTTTTCATCATATCTAGGTTTACACTTCTTGATCATATTAGAAATTTGCAAATCTTCAACGGCAATAGCATCAGATTTTGAAACGATTTTTTTAGCTGTTTTCCATTGATAAGCTTCTCGTTTAATAGCAATTCTATATTGAAAGCCTGAAAGTTTTCCTTGAGCTTTTTGCCTATTATTAGATCGTTTCTTTTTCCGACTAACTCTCCTTTGACGAATTTTATGTAATCTTTTAGTTGTCTTATTTGTGGCAAATCTAGGATTATCAATAGCTGAAGAGTCTGAACAGTAAACTAACTTACCTAACCCCATATCTAAACCAGTTACTGTTGTAATATCTTCTAGGTTTGTTACAGGGAAAGTAGGGACTGATTTATCTTCTATTCTGACTGAAACATAATAACCGTTACTCTTTTTTCTAACTGTAACTGACTTAATCTTAAACCCATCAGGGATAGGACGAGAATTGTAAAATTTTACCCATCCCAATTTAGGTAAATAGATTTTATTTCCCTTTATTTTTACTCCAGTGGCATAAGTAAAAGAACGAAATTTACTCTTGTTCTTAAATTTAGGAAATCCTTTATTCTGCTGAAAAAAGTTGTTATAGGCTTTATCTAACCGTCTGAGATTTTGTTGTAGGACAGTAGAATCTATTTCGTCATACCAAGGTCTGGCTTTTTTTAGGAAAGGAAGTTCAGTTATTTGTATATTGACGGGGCTTTTTTTCTTGCCTTTATTAGACCAAGGATTACCAGTTGCTCCTCCTAATAAACAAGTTAAAGGAGTAATAACTACTTTTGTTCTTAAGTCGCAATAGTCTCCACAAATATATCTTTGATAATAGGTATCTATGCGATCTGCCAATGACCAATTATAGGTGGCCCTAAGCATATCTATCCATCTGTCAATCTTGTCTGACTGACTCATATTAGGACGAAGCTTATAGCAGTAACCTAAAATCAATTGACTTAACTTAGTTGTGGACTATACTATATTTATCTACATCATTCTAGCATTATTTTTTGACTGTGAACCAACAATATAGAAAAACTTCACATACTGTATCTCTGATTAATTATCATTTTGTCTGGATACCTAAACGACGCAAAAAAGTCTTAGTTGGTGATGTAGAGAAAAGATTACGTCAGATTATTTGGGAAGTATGTCAAGAGAATGATTGGATTATTATAGCTTTAGAAATCATGCCCGATCATGTACACTTATTAGTCAATGTATTACCGACTATTCCCCCTCATAAAGTCGTCAAAGCTATTAAGGGGAGAAGTTCTCGATATCTACGCCAAGAATTTCCTCATCTCATGAAAATTCCTAGTC
>JBFRWO010000338.1:0-6768 GCA_051439625.1 Crocosphaera sp.
GCATTTCCTCCTGCTTGAAACATTTCTATTCCTGCTAAAGTTGCCAACGGTTGACTGGTCGCAACTGCACAATTTTTAGCTAAAATAACCCGACGTTGAGAAGCATAAGGATAAGCATTAAGATTAAACTTCATGATAATTAATGGATAATGAATAATTAACAATTAACAATTAACAATCAATAATTGTCATACTTCATTAAAAATAATCTAAAAAAACTCTAATAATTCTTCCTTCTTCTTAAACTACTACCATAAAATTGACTGCAAATGAAACAATAATCATAAAAATTGATGGAAACCACCCTAAAAATTAATCCTATCCCTAACACCCCCAAAGATGAAAAATTTATGGATATATTATCCCCTAATGGGGCGAATATTATCCTCGGTGAACAAACCGCCGAAAGTTTAGTTATGCCCCTGGAACCCTCTCCTACCACTATGTTTGGTCCGAGAGGGGCCTGTTTAGTGTCAGAAGATGGTCCATTATGGGTGTGTGATACAGGACATCATCGCCTCTTAGGGTGGAAACATCGCCCCCAAACCGACGGTCAACCGGCAGACTGGGTTATCGGTCAACCAGACTTTTACCACGAAGGACAAAACGCCAAAGGAACCCCCCAAGCTAACACCGTCAGTGTTCCCACAGGTATCTGCGTTTGTGGGGAAGGTTTAGCAGTAGCTGATGCTTGGAACCATCGAGTTTTAATCTGGAAAAAATTGCCTGAAAATAATAATATTCCTGCGGATATCGTCTTAGGACAAGCAGACTTTCATCATAACCAGCTTAACCGAGGACAAATGGATACCGCAGCCGATAGAATGCACTGGCCCTATGGGGTTATGTATCATCAAGGACGGTTATTTGTCGCTGATACTGGCAACCGTCGGTTGTTGGTCTGGAACGAACTACCCACCCATAACGGACAACCAGCAGACTATGTTCTTGGACAAATCGAGATAAACCGACGGGACGAAAATGGGGGAAATAGTCCCACCGCGAGTAGTATGCGTTGGCCCCATGCCTTGGCTATTTGGCAGGATAACTTAGTGTTGGCCGATGCTGGTAATAACCGTCTCATGATTTGGGAAGGAATACCTACTGAAAACAATACCCCGTGTCGTATGGTTTTAGGACAAAGCAACTTTGAGGGGGCCGAGTTGAACCAGGGAGGCTATTTTCCCACCCCTAGCAGCCTTAGTATGCCCTATGGAGTGGCGGTTATGGGTAAATGGTTGATGGCTGCTGACACGGCTAATTCTCGCCTGGTAGGATGGACTGATGAGTTAATGATGGGGAAAGTAGCGCAAGGGTTAACGGGACAATCTCATTTTCGCAGCAAGAGTGAAAACCGTTCTTATGGTGGCCCAACCCGTCAAAGTTTAAGCTGGCCCTATGGTATTACTGTTTGTGGTGAAACTGCTATTATTGCTGACTCTGGTAACAACCGTGTTTTGTTATGGGGTTTTTAAAGATTTCTCAACTTAAGAAGTGTTAAGATACTAAAATTTTCACTTCACTCTAACGTATTGTAGAATCGTCAGATCATTTAAACAATTAATTGGAAAATCAAATGATGTTTAAAAAATCATTCCCTTCAAAATTAATAAAAACAACAGCTTTATACTTAATAACATTTATCTTCACTTTATAATTACAGTAAATATCGATTGTTACCATCTGTAGCAATCAGTAAGGATATGTGAGAAACGACAACATCTCAGGACATACAGGACATAATAGTATTATGTCCCTACGAATTCTAATTAATGATAATCATGGTCATTCTTAGGTTTAAGATTACTCACTTTGTTCTTGCTCATCTGGCATATTTTCTATCATGCTTTGGATTAAATCATACTGAGTAAAATATTTATTTCCTTGCCAATGTTCCCAAGCTTCAATATGTTTCATTCTTAAAGCCATTTCTAAAATAGATAATCCTTCTTCATGAACACTAATTGCTATTTCTTCAATTTCAGGTAAGGGTTGCTTTGATTTTTCTTCCATATAAGCTTTCACTGCTTTATTTTTTTCCTCTTCTGTTTCGTGTTTAGCAATAACTTCTTCAATTTCTTCTTCTAATTCTTCGGGGGTATAAACAACAACATCATCCTGATCAAAAAACTCGGCAAAAGAATTAGGAGGTTGAGGAGTTTCCTCAGGAGAACAACCAAATAATTTATTGACAATTCCTAGTCTAACAGGTTCAGCAGCGCGCCAATTAATTCTAGTATTAAAGAATTTTGCTGCTTCTATAATCCTTTGAAACGAACGAGCTTCTAAGATCATTAAATTATCACTAACAAACTCAAAATAAGCTAAGGGAATGGGCCGCTCTTCTTTAGGAATTTTATTATAAGACTGTTGAAAACGAATTTTTTTGGCCTCGTCTTCATACAACCAATACCAGCGATCGCTCTTTTTATAATACTTCAGACATTTTAACTTCTTAAACACTCCTAAAACCGTTTTTTTATTAGTAACATAATAATAAAGTCTGGCCGGTTGATAGGGTTCCCCAGTAATATTTGTGATTAAATTTAATTCTCTTTCAGTTGTTGTCATTGTTTAAGTCTAATTTATTCCTGCTAGTTTTAGGCTGACTGCTGATAGCTGAATGCTCATATTATCATTATGGTAATTCAAAGTCATGATACATATCTTAAAAAAAGCTAAAATCCTCATTTCTTAAGATTATCTTTTCAATTTCAATCAATTGAAATTTAGTTTAATTATAAAAAAAAACCAAAGATCCTTAAATCTGTGATAAAAAAGTCAATCATTTTTAAAACTTGGCCTTACCTTTATTAGATAGGTATATCGTCTAACCCATCAACCACTGTGAAGATTCCAAGTAACATTATCACCTTACTCGTTGGTATCGTCATTACATTAGCCAGTCTTTGGTACGGCCAAAACCATGGCCTACTGCCCGTGGCTGCTTCTGAAGATGCCCAACAGGTAGACAATATATTCAACTTTATGATGACGATCGCAACCGGACTATTTCTCCTCATAGAAGGAGTCTTAGTTTACAGTGTGATTAAATTTCGTCGTCGTAAAGGGGACACTAGCGACGGTCCTCCCATTGAAGGGAATGTTCCCTTAGAAATTCTCTGGACCGCTATTCCCACGGTTATTGTCTTCATACTTGCGCTGTACACTTTTGAAGCGTACAACAACATGGGGGGACTCGATCCGATTATTTCCAAAGATGCCGCCCCTCAACAAATTGCCATGGGTGATCAACACCGTCAAATTGCCTTGGGGATTGGTAAATCTGCAACAGAGGAGAACCCTGCCATTGTGGTGGATGTCAAAGGTATTCAATACGCCTGGATTTTCACCTATCCCGAAACAGGGATAATTTCCGGTGAACTCCATGCACCCGTTGACCGCCCTGTGCAACTAAACATTAATGCAGGGGATGTGATCCACGCCTTTTGGGTTCCCCAACTGCGCTTAAAACAAGATGCTATTCCTGGCAGAGACGCGTTTTTATCCTTTACAGCTAACCGTGAAGGAGATTATCCCATCATCTGCGCTGAACTCTGTGGTGCTTATCATGGGGGCATGAAATCAGTGCTTCATGTAGATAGTGCCGAAGCTTACGCTGAATGGGAACAAGCTAATAAACCCGTACAAGAAGCCAATATGGGAGAAACTGCTTTAGTTGATCCAAAAAACATGAGTGATCCCGAATTTCTCAGCCCTTATGCCGAAGAAATGGGCATGAATCATAACATGGTTGCTGAATTGGTTAGCCATAATTCTGATCACACTTTTTAACCTACGATAAGTCTCCACCCAGAAGATCCAGAAATAAACCTTTTATTGTCAGTCAAAGCGATAGACAAAACCCTTAAAAATTCTGACTTCTGTACGGGCTTAATTATATTAAGCCCCTACTGACTTTTCCTTTAGACCTTAAGTTAGAGGTCTTGTTTGTAATCATTGATAAATCTTCTATGACAATCACCGTCGAATCAACCCACATGGAACACCAACAAAGGAAGTGGACGGACTATTTCACCTTTTGTACGGATCATAAGGTGATCGGGATTCAATATTTAGTCACGTCCTTCGCATTCTATTTTATCGGTGGGGCTTTTGCGGAAGTTATTCGCACAGAATTAGCTACTGCCGATCCCGACTTCGTTACTCCGGCCATGTATAACCAGTTTATGACCATACATGGCACCATCATGATCTTTTTATGGATCGTTCCTGCCGGGGCTGCTTTTGCCAATTATTTGATCCCTCTTATGATCGGGGCTGATGATATGGCTTTTCCTAACCTCAACGCTGTGGCTTTCTGGTTAACGCCTCCTGGGGGTATTCTCCTACTACTCAGTTTCTTTGTAGATGGTGGTGCGGCCCAGTCAGGTTGGACTGCTTATCCACCCCTGAGTTTAATTAGTGGGGTTTGGGGCCAAGAAATTTGGATTTTGAGTGTGTTATTGGTGGGGACTTCCTCCATTTTGGGGGCGATTAATTTTGTCACCACCATCCTGAAAATGCGTATTAAGGACATGGACTTGCACAGTATGCCTCTGTTTTGTTGGTCTATGCTGGCAACTTCTGCATTAATTCTTTTATCCACCCCTGTACTAGCTGCAGCCTTAGTTCTGCTATCTTTCGATTTAATCGCCGGTACCAGCTTCTTTAACCCCACAGGAGGGGGCGATCCGGTAGTTTACCAGCATATGTTCTGGTTTTACTCCCATCCTGCTGTGTATATCATGATTTTGCCCTTCTTTGGGGTGATTTCCGATGTCTTACCGGTTCATGCTCGTAAGCCGATCTTTGGTTATCGGGCGATCGCTTATTCCAGTTTAGCCATTAGTTTCCTGGGTTTAATCGTTTGGGCGCACCATATGTTCACCAGTGGAACTCCTGGTTGGTTGCGCATCTTCTTCATGGCTGCCACCATGTTAATTGCGGTCCCCACAGGGATTAAAATCTTTAGTTGGTGTGCAACTATTTGGGGCGGAAAACTGAACCTAAACACGGCTATGTGTTTTGGTATTGGTTTCATTGCGACCTTTTTAGTGGGTGGTTTAACGGGAGTGATGCTATCTTCTGTTACTTTTGATATCCATGTTCATGACACCTATTTTGTGGTAGGACATTTCCATTATGTTCTCTTTGGTGGGGCAGCGATGGGACTGTTTGCCGGTTTCTATCATTGGTTCCCGAAAATGACCGGGAGAATGATCAACGAAACTTTAGGAAAGGCTCATTTTATCCTGCTATTTATTGGCTTAAATATAACCTTTTTACCCATGCACGAACTGGGGTTATTAGGAATGAACCGTCGTATTGCTTTATATGACATTCAGTTTCAACCTTTAAACCAACTTTGTACTTTGGGTGCGTATATTTTAGCCCTGTCTAGTCTTCCCTTTGTGATTAATATTTTTCTCACTTTAACCAAAGGAGAAAAAGCAGGCCGTAACCCTTGGCGCGCCTTTACTTTAGAGTGGCAAACCTCTTCTCCCCCAGCTATTGAAAACTTCGATGAAGAACCAATTTTATGGGCTGGTCCTTATGATTATGGTACCGACTCCGAAGGGGTTGATCCCGAGGAAAGCATTGAAGATATGTTAGCCGAAGTTGGAGCTAATTCTAAGTAGTTTTTTTGTCCTCTGGGCTTAATATTATTAAGCCCCTACTGCTCTTTTTTCAACTGTCATTAACTTGAGTTCGGTGTTAGGAGTTAGGAGTGCGGAGTTGAATCTTTTTTGATTAGAGAATCAGTTTTTAAAACTCCTGATTTTGACAAGTTGTCTATAAATTTCCTTATATCGAACTCAACTGTCATTAAATCATTTCAAAGTTTCAATTTCTTATGCAAGGATCAGCTATTCAACAACCTCAAGGAACGGTTCCCGAACAAAGTGGTCATCACGGTGGCCACGAGGGACATCCCGATCATCGACTGTTTGGTATTGCTCTGTTTTTAGTGGCAGAAAGTTCCATTTTTATGGGCTTATTTGCGGCCTTTTTAATCTATAGAACCGTAGTTCCTGTTTGGCCACCAGAAGGCACTCCAGAACTGGAATTATTATTACCTGGAATCAATACTATTATCCTGGTTACTAGCAGTTTTGTCATGCACAAAGGACAAGATGCTATCAAGAAAAATGATGTGTCTGGGTTACAACTGTGGTTTGGTATTACTGCGGTTATGGGTATTATTTTCCTCATCGGCCAAATGTATGAATATTTTCATTTGGAGATGGGTTTAACTACCAATTTATTCGCCAGTTCTTTCTACGCTTTAACGGGGTTTCATGGTCTTCATGTTAGCTTTGGACTGTTATTAACCCTAGCAGTTTTATGGCGTTCTCGTACACCAGGACACTACAGCAGTGATTCCCATTTCGGTGTGGAAGCGGCGGAACTTTACTGGCACTTTGTTGATGTCATTTGGATCATTCTTTTTATCTTGGTTTATTTACTATAAATCAATTTGAGATAATTTTTAATTCCCCCAACTTCTGAAGTTGGGGATTTTTTTATAAAAATTATTCGTCTTCATATTGTCCAAGACTAGGTATTTGCTTCATGAAGTTGTCGAGATATTTATGAGGTAATGACTGAATTGATTAAAATAGGTTACACTAGGGGCATCCCAATACTGCTCGGTTAACAAATTTATCTGTTGAGACAGGGATGGGGAAGAGAGGGAAGAGGGGGAAGGGTGGGAAGAGAAAACATTATGTATTGCTTAATTCTCCCCACACCTCCCACACTCCC
>JBFRWO010000339.1:0-20668 GCA_051439625.1 Crocosphaera sp.
AGAGGTTCATAGGATGACATGGTTTAAGCAACTAACACGGGGATCTTCTATTATGCCCGAGAGTAATCTGGATCTGGTTTAAAACATTTGTATTATAACTGAATTTTTAATTAATATGTAAGGGATCGATATCAATTTTTAAACTAACAGAATTAGGACATAATTTATGCCAATTTTTCATATCAGGAATAATTACTCTAGCTTCGGGTAAAAATTTTAATAAAATTTGCCAGCGATAACGTTTTGCTATCTTCATAATACCAGCCGGTGCAGGTCCCAATATTTCGCAATCTAAGCCTATAGTTTCATGAAAATGATCTCCTAATTTTTCGGCTGTATTTTCTACTTCTATAGCATCTAAGCCACTTAACTGCACTAAAATTAAACGTCCATAGGGTGGAAAATCTAACTCTTCTCTTCGTGGTAATTCTTCATCAATAAAACGATGATAATTGTGGTTTTTAACTGCTTGAATAACGGAATTTTCGGGGGAATAAGTTTGTATAATAACCTGTCCAGGTTCGTCCCCTCTTCCTGCCCTTCCTGCTACCTGTGTTAAGGTTTGAAAAGCCCTTTCTGCTGCCCGATAATCTGATAAATATAATAACCCATCGGCAGAGACAACACCTACTAAGGTAACTCGCGCTAAATCTAACCCTTTCGTTAGCATTTGTGTCCCCACTAAAAGATCAGCCTCACCCCGTGAAAATTGCTCTAATAAGCGACGATGAGAACCTTTATTACGGGTGGTATCACTATCAAATCTTAAAGACTTTAATTCGGGAAATTCTTTCTCTAATGCTTGGGTAACTTTTTGTGTTCCACTGCCAAAAAATTTGAAATAAGGTGAGTTACATTCGGGACATTTAGGTGGTTGAATTTGTGTATAGTTGCAGTAATGACACCTTAATAATTGTGTCGCTCCTTCGTGGGTATAATGATAGGATAAAGATACATCACAATCAGGACATTCCATTACATAACCACAACTACGACAAGATACAAAAGTGCTGTGTCCGCGACGATTAACAAATAAAATTCCTTGTTGATTTTTCTCTTTTAAACTACTCAATTCTTCTTGTAAAATACGACTAAAAATCGAGCGATTTCCTTGTTTTAATTCCTCTCTCATATCAACAATTTTTACAGGAGGTAAAGGACGCTCTCCTATCCTTTCAGATAATGATAAATAGTGAGAATTATCAGAAGAAAATTGAGAATGATTAACAGATATCCAGGTTTCTAAAGAGGGAGTCGCTGAACCCAAAATAACTGGACAATTTTCTAATTCTCCTCGCCATTTAGCAACTGTTCGTGCATGATAATTTGGGGATAGTTGGGTTTGTTTAAAACTAGAATCATGTTCTTCATCTAAAATAATTAAACCTAAATTGGGTAAAGGAGCAAAAATTGCGGATCTAGTACCAATTATAACTTGAGGTTCTCCAGGTAACATTTGTCGCCAAGTATCGTATCTTTCTCCTTTTGATAAACTACTATGATATACATAAACTTTATCACCAAATCTTGCCCTAAATCTATCTGTTAATTGAGGAGTTAATCCAATTTCAGGAACTAAAATTAAAGCAGATTTTCCTTTTTTTAATAAGGGAGAAATAGCTTGTAAATAAACTTCTGTTTTTCCAGAACCAGTAACTCCGTGTAATAAAATTTCACTATATTTTTCTAGACTATTAATAACTTTTAATGCTTCTTTTTGTTGCAAGGTTAATATTTTATTTTTATCTCTATCTTTTTCTGAGTCTTGTAATAATCTTAATTTCTCTCGATACTCAATAGTGACACATTCTTTATCCGCTAATGCTTTAACAACTGAATCACTTTTTGTTTCCAACAAAGCTAATAGATCAGTGAGCCATAATTCTCCTCCTTTACGTCGTAAAATTTGTAAAAACTCTAATTGTTTCTTAGTTAAATTAGGAGGAAACTTCTCAATAATTAAAGTTACAATCTTTTGTTTTTTAATCTGAGTTTTTTTAGTAGTTTCTAAATAACTTGTAATCCATCCCCTTTGAGTTAATTCTCGAATTCCTTGACGCGCACCTTTCACTTTACGCTGTATGTATTTAACACTATAATCTCCATCCTTTTGTTGCTGTAGTAAGCTTAAAATTTTTGCAGCAGAAGTACGACAAAATGTCTCTGCACCAGGAGGAATATTCTCTTTTTCTAGACGAATTCTACGTTGAGATTTGGTTAATAATCCCGGAGGTAAGGCTGTTTTAATTACTGTTATTAAGTTAGTACAATAATAGCTAGAAACTTTTTCTAATAGTGTGAAATAAGTTCTTGTAAAAAATCCAGATGCAATCACATCATAAATATTTTTAACTTGATTATAATCAATATTGTCTGGAAGAGAATCAGTGTATCTAATCACAACTCCTCCCAAAATTTGTGAACCAAAAGGAACACTAACAATATCTCCAGGTTTGACTTTTAAATCAGAAGGAATACTATAAGTGTATAAATTATATAATTTGTCTTCCTTATCATCTAATTCTTGTCTGTTTGGACAATTAACCAAAACTTCGATCCATTGAGGAGAAGAAGGTTCTACAATATATAAGGATCTCGGTTCGGCCACTAACAAACTTCCAGAAGACATAGACATATACTTTGCAACGTTCTATTACATCGACTACACTTAAATTTAACACGGAATTATAATAAGGGTGATCAGCCTTCATCTTTGATTGACATAAGTTTAAAGATTGTCAGCGATCGCCTCTGGTTTCCAGACATGGAAACTTAAGAGTCTAATTGATATAATTATAGTAGGATTTATTTGATACGAGGACTGTCAGAAAACATGATGAATAACCCTCAACAAGAATCTTCTATTGATGATTTAATTAACAAAATTAAACATCAACACACTAATAAAAAGAAAGAATCAATGGATAAATCTAATCATCAACCTAACTCAACCGATAATATACTTCAACAGTTTAAGTTCAACTTAAAACAACAAAAAGAAGAATCTCAACAAAATGAAATTAGTCAAAACACACCAGAAATTAATGAAAATTCACAACAATTCAGATCTAAATTAGAACAAAAAAAAGCAAAAACAAAACAAGATAATCTCAATCAAAATAGACAAAAAAATAATGAAAACTTAGAGCATTTTAAGTCTCAGCTTGAGCAACAAAAAAACAAAAAGAAACAATATAATATTATTCAAGATAGACCAGAAATTAACAATGATTTGCAATATTTAAAGTCTCAGTTTAAACAGCAAAATGATAAAAGACAGGAACATGGTATTAGTCAAAATAAACCAGAAATAAACGAAAATTTAGAGCAGTTCAAGTCTAAATTTCAACAAGAAAAAGAGAAGCAACAGCAGCATAATGTTGGTCAAAACAAACCAAAAGTTAACGAAAATTTACATCGATTTAAACAGCAATTTGAACAGAAACAAGAAGAACAAAGAGAAACAATAACTCATCAAAATCAGGAAGAAATACGCTATACTGAACAAAGAAAGCAACAGCAGCGAAAATTGTTGATTCGTAAAGCCAAACAATGGCTAGAGAATTTAGACGAATACTCTGATGAGGGACTATGGTTTGAATCATTCTCCCGTAGTTATCCCTCTCGGTTAGACGCTGCTATAGAGTATTTAGCTGTTCTCAATGCTTCCTCTTAGTGAAGCTTCAATTACTATCAGAAATTAACTAATTATTATGGCAATTTCACTCAGTAAAGGTCAAAGAATTTCCTTAGAAAAAGCAAGTCCTGGACTAAAAGCAGCCTTCGTTGGCTTAGGATGGGACGTTAAAAAAGTCGATACAGGAACAGATTTTGATATCGATTGTTCTGTTTTCTTATTAGGAGAAAATGAAAAATTACTGTCTGATAACCATCTCATATTTTATAATAACCTAAAAAGTCCCGATCCCGATCATTCCATCGAACACATGGGAGATAACTTAACAGGGGAAGGAGAAGGAGACGACGAAGTTGTTTTAGTCAACTTTACCAAGATTCCTAACGAAGTCAAAAAATTAGTTTTTGTTGTCACAATCCACGAAGCAGACAAAAGAAGTCAAAACTTTGGACAAATTGATAATGCTTTTGTCAGATTAGTTGATGTGCAAACCAAGGAAGAAATTTTACGTTATGATTTAACGGAAGACTATTCAATAGAAACCGCCTTAATTACCGCAGAAATCTACAACAAAGACGGAGAATGGCGCATGACTGCTGTAGGTTCCGGATATCAAGGAGGTTTACAAGCTATTCTGAACCGCTATTCTAACTAAAATTATCACCACGAAAGTAACAAAAAATCAAAAAAAGTTATGGGAATTTCACTCAGTAAAGGTCAAAGAATTTCCTTAGAAAAAGCAAGTCCTGGACTAAAAGCTGCCTTTGTCGGATTAGGATGGGATGTCAAAAAAGTCGATACTGGTCATGATTATGATCTCGATGTTTCTGTCTTTTTACTAGGAGAAAATGAAAAGTTAATTTCTGACAATCATCTCGTCTTTTATAACAACTTAAAAAGTCCTGATGCCGATCATTCTGTTGAACATATGGGTGATAATTTAACAGGAGAAGGAGAAGGAGACGACGAAGTTGTTTTAGTTAACTTTACCAAGATTCCTGATGATATTAAAAAATTAGTCTTTGTTGTCACTATTCATGAAGCAGATAAAAGACAACAAAACTTTGGACAGATAGAAAATGCCTTTGTAAGATTAGTTGATGTACAAACCAAAGATGAAGTTTTACGTTACGATTTAACCGAAGAATATTCTATAGAAACCGCCTTGATTATTGCAGAAATCTACAAAAAAGATGGAGAATGGCGCATGAGTGCAGTAGGTTCTGGTTACCAAGGGGGGTTACAAGCTATCCTCAATCGTTACTACAACTAGGAGAAAATAATGGCAATTAATCTTACAAAAGGACAACGAATTTCTCTCAAAAAAGAAGCCCCAGGACTCACTAAAGTCATGTGTGGTTTGGGGTGGGATGTATCCGAAACTAAGGGACTTTTTGGCCTATTTAAAGGCAATGATTTTGATCTCGATGCTTCTGTTTTATGTCTGACGACAAAAGATAAACTAAAGAGTAAATCCGATGTTGTTTACTATGGGAACTTAAGCCATTCATCAGGAGCAATTACTCATTTAGGAGACAACTTAACAGGAGAAGGAGAAGGAGACGATGAAGCAATATTGGTAGATTTAACCAAAGTTCCCGATGATATTCTGAAATTAGTTTTTGTTGTTAATATTTACAAAGCTAGACAAAGACAACAAAGTTTTGGACAGATTAAAAATGCTTTTGTTCGCTTAGTCAATCTCAATAACAATAAAGAAATTGCCCGTTACAGTCTTTTAGGAGAAGAATATGGTGGAAAAACAGCGATGATTTTAGCAGAAGTTTACCGTGACCAAGGAGAATGGAAAATGGCAGCAGTGGGCAAAGGTTTGATGATTAATGGATTGCAAGAAATGACCAATCAGTATTATTAGATAAGGCAATGAGCGAAGAAATTTTTGAGAAAAAAGCCTCTTTTTTTGATAAATGGGCCCCTAACTATGATCTGATTTTTACCACCATTTTCTATCAATCTCTACACAAAAGATTGTTATCATATCTGAGTTTACCTCATCCTTCTTATGTGTTAGATTTAGGCTGTGGAACTGGTCGATTGTTGAACCGTTTAGCCAAAAATTTCCCTGATTTACGAGGAACAGGAGTTGACTTATCTCCTCAAATGTTGAAAGAAGCAAGGGAAACGAATCAACATCATCCTCGTTTAATTTATACCCAGGGTAATGCAGAATATTTGCCTTTTGCCGATAATCAATTTGATGCGGTATTTAATACTATTAGCTTTCTGCATTATCCAAATCCACAAAAAGTTTTTAATGAAGTTTTTCGTGTTTTAAAACCCAAGGGACAATTTTATTTAGTGGATTTTGTCCGACTTTACTATGTTGATTCTATTTCTTTTTCTCCTGGGGGAATTAATTTCTACTCCCCTAAACAACGAGAAGAGTTTGCTGATAACGTTGGGTTAACAACTCAAGGCCATTATTATTTATTGGGACGAGTTATGTTGAGCATTTTTGTTAAAAACTAATACCAATTTCTTAAAATCTGGTTACATATCAAAGTAGGGTTCAACGGCCATTGAACCCTACTATATTCACCACTAACTGTCAAAAGACGGGGGTATTCTGGCAACATTAGGATAAACTAAGCAAAAGATACTTTATTTTGCTTATGTCGACGGACTTTTCCAGTGTCTTCGCATAAAGAACAAGAAGCCATCTTCTCGTTTCCCTCTATGCTTAATTTCCCTTGACCTCGACACTTTTGACAAATAACTTTTTCTTGCCGCCAATAATTTCTCAAAAACTTATCATCAGTAATGTAATTAAAGTCCTCGTACATTTAAAATACCCCCCGATTGTTAAGATTGTAATAATTATCCCTTAACCAAGTCATTGTATTAAACTACTATACAAATAACACTTATTTTTGTTCATGACTAGCTAAATTAACATTTGTTAAACTTGTTAAAAAATGTATTAAATAAGCACATTTTGTATTAATAAATACAGAAAATAAACCATAAATAGTGTTACTTGAATTAATAACGTATTTGTAGAGTTACCATTGCTTTGATAGTTTGTTCCCCTCCAATGACGGGAGTGCTATCGGCCGCACTGGAATTCATAACTATTTCCGGCGATCGCATGATTTGAGGTTGAGGCGCATTAGCACCATTAATGGAAATATTAATGATTTCTTGAGATTGAAAATTTAAGCTAGATAAAACCGCTTCAGCTTGTCTTTGTGCATCGACGGTTGCTAACTTTAATGCTTCTTTTTGTGCTTCTGAAATCGCCCTTTCCTCTGCTGTAAAACTGATGCTATCGATACGAGTTGCACCAGCTTTAACTGCATCATCCAGCAAACTACCAACCTCTTCAGTTTTGACCCGAAAACTAACCGTATTTGTCCCTGTATAACCAATTAAAAGCCGTTGATTATTATCGTATTTATAATTAGGTTGTAAACGAATTCCTGTTGTTTGTAATCTTTCTATAGGAAGCGATCGCAAAAAATCCACTAGGGATGATGTCCGTTGCGCTACATTATTTTGAACTTCTGTTGCTGTTTTTCCTTGTATTTCTACTCCTAAGTTAACATTGGTTAAGGTAGTAGGAATTCTCACAGTTCCTTGTCCCGTAACGGTTAAAGTTCTCATCACTTGTTCTTGTGCCATTGCCGAAGGAATCAAAGGTATATTAAAAACTGGATAACTAAGTAGAAGAACAACAAGAGGGAGATAGGAAAAATTAAGTTTTTTCATTATCATTAATTTAATTGATAAATCTATTATTAGTATAACAACTTCTCACAACTGAAACCTGATTGTTATATTTTGGATAATTTTTCTTTTCTTTCATTCAAATAACTTTTATTATCTAACCATTTTCCTTGTTTAATCAACCATAATCCAACTAACTTAATTATAAACGCTGATTTTGATTTTCTGAATTTGCCTAAAATTGGCCGGGTTTAGTATATTTGCTCATCAGAACATTTAAACTTATTTCTTTTCGTGATTTATGTTTTCATTACTACATTTAACCCATCCCTGGTTATTCTTCTTCTTTCCCTTACAGTCAACGGTAGGCAAATTATTTTGTTGAGTAAATAAGATTAAATAAGAAATTAATCCAGAAAAAACGACAATAAGAAGTATTTGCCAGATAGCAATGCCATAATTATCGTTTTTAGCCTTTTTTTTCCTTGATTTTGAGATAAATAAGATTTTCATACCATTGTTAGGAATAATTACCAGTGCAATGCTAAAATTTTTATTAAGTTAAACGAACCGTGTGACACTTTGCGGAGTTTCACCCCGTCATAGTCATCAGCAATCACGAAGTAATAGAGTAGAAGAGTAATTAGATTACTTAGATTACTTAAGTCTAGTTTAATAGTTATTATCAGAATCACGAGGTGGTGTGAGATGTTTGTTGGAAAATTTGTTGAAGCTGCTACTATCACATTAGTATTATATATCTGCTTACAATCAAGCAGTGTATCTATTTCTTATGGGAATTTTTTATCATTCAAAGCATCTAGATTTGAGCAATTGTTTCTATCCAATCTACAAGAAGATTTCACATACAATCGATGGTGGTTTGGCAGAGACAAGGAAAAATTTGAGGCTGAAGTTCAATATTAAACTATATTGTGCCATGACTGAGTCAAGCTAAAGAATTTTTGCGGAAGTATTAATATTTTTGTTACTGATTGATGGAACAATTACTGAATTAATTGGGCAAATTTTGGAAAATACCCAGAAAATACTCAGGAAAGTTCTCTAATTGTTCTTTAAATTAATATCAGTATCTCTATATTTACGCTTCACTTTCTAGGTTATTAAATCTGTATTTACTTATTGATGCGCTCAACCATTTAAGTTATGAAAAATCCTCAACCCATCGAAATTCTTTTGACCCATATCAAATTACAAGCAGTTATCTATAAAGTTGAAGAAACCATTGCTGTTGATTACACATTACTAAATTTGTATAGAAATACCGGAGAAATTTCTAAACAAGAATATCATGAAACCCTTTTAGAAATTACCGCAGAAATTTCCAAAACCGAAGAAATTTGGGACCAATACATCACTTTTTCTGAACTTGTTACGACTTTAACCAATGAATATTTTGTAAAGTATTGGTTTGAACTAGAAAGTTTTCTGAGTGTTTTTCCTTTGTATGATTAATTCTTATTCTAAATTAATTTTCCTGGTTATTATTTGATCAAGAAGCCAAGCATATTTTGCGATCGCTGTTAAATTAGACCACAGACGTTTATATTGTAGGGGTTAACATTTGCAAGCAATTTTCTGATAAACTGTAAATCTTAGATAGATACTGATTAAAAAATTATGGCACAACGTACTCGATTAGGAGATTTACTTAGACCCCTTAATTCCGAATATGGAAAAGTTGTCCCTGGATGGGGAACTACCCCTTTAATGGGAGTTTTCATGGGCTTATTCTTTGTCTTCCTGTTGATTATCCTGCAAATTTACAACTCTTCTCTCATTCTCGATGGATTTACAGTAACCTGGGGAGGTTAAGCCCCAATTTGCTCATCAATAATTAACGGTGGTAAAAGTCTCGCAAAATTGTAGAAAATATATCGTCGTTATCCTCAGTTATATGTTCCCCGATTTTTCGGGGTTTTTTTATCAATGATTCAATTCCCGCGCTTTCTGTTTAGGTTAGTGAGCAGGATGCTCAAATTACTCAGACATTCCACACTTGACTGCTATTACGATACACTAATAAGGAAAGATTAGGAGTAACTTATGAATGTCTTTGGCATTGGACTGCCGGAAATGGGCTTAATTTTAGTGATTGCCTTATTAGTATTTGGACCGAAAAAACTCCCTGAAATAGGGCGAAGTCTGGGTAAAGCTGTTCGTGGTTTTCAAGATGCGTCTAAAGAATTTGAAAATGAATTTAAACGAGAGGCCCAACAACTTGAACAATCTGTCACCATGAATGCAGAACTAGAAGAAAACAAAATGGCCAATCCTACCCCAATGGACAACAATCAGGCTAAGATAAACACCCAAACCTCAGAGAAAATATAAAATCTTCTGATAGTTGTGCAACCCAACTCTATTTAAAAACGATATAATCGAGTTCAAAATATCAGTCGATGGTTAACAATCCTTAAGGACTAACCATTTTGACAAACAAAATGATAATTTTAATGTTTTCAGTGGTTTGATGAAGGTAAAGATGGAAGGAGGTTCTAGATGAGTCAACAAACACCCTATGAAAAGCTTGGTGTCAGCGAAACAGCCTCTTTTGAGGAGATCCAAGCAGCTAAAACTCGTTTAACACAAGAATATAGTAACGACGTGAAAACCGTTGAAGATATCGAAGCGGCCTACGATTCGATTATTATGGAACGGTTGAAACTGCGTCAAGAAGGTAGAATTAAAGTTCCCGATCGCATTCGTTTTGCGGAACGCCAGCGAGAAACTCCCCCAACCCCTCCCTCCCTATCGTTGGATAATTCTCCTTCCTGGTTACAGCAGTTGATTGATACTCCTTCTTCTAAGGATATTATTTGGCCAACTGGTATTTTCCTAGCTTTAGCTTTATTAGTAGCATTTTCTAATGCTAATTCTTCGTCAATTTCTCTATTCTTGGCCTTCGGGGTTTTTGCTAATATCTATTTTCTCAATCGTAAGGAAAATAAATTCGGTCGCGCCTTATTAATCACCTTAGCAGGATTATTTATAGGAGTTGGTTTGGGATGGGGGATCGCCCAAATATTACAAGGGGCAAATATTTCCGCTGAAATGAGTCAATCTTTTATCGGTATGGCCATCTTTTTTATCTTTTGGCTAAGTAGTAGCTTTTTACGTTAATTTTTGTGAATCAATTTTTAGATAATATCGATCGCCTGTTTTCAAGTCTAGTAAGTCTTATTGAACAGGTACTTTTTTTAGAAATTGCCCATTTTCCCGTGATTATCCTCTGGTTACTCATAGGGGGGATTTTTTTTACCCTACGCATGGGCTTTATTAGTATTATTGGCTTCCTACACGCGGTTAAAATTGCTTTAGGTTTCTACAAGCAAAACGATGAGGCAAAAGGCGAAGTGTCTTCTTTTCAGGCATTAGCAACCGCTTTATCCGCTAGTATTGGCCTGGGAAACATTGCCGGGGTAGCTATTGCGATTCAGATGGGTGGCCCGGGGGCTGTCTTTTGGATGACGTTGGCCGGTTTCTTGGGAATGTCTAATAAGTTCGTGGAATGTACGTTAGGGGTCAAATATCGCCTTGTCAACCCCGACGGAACGATTATCGGCGGCCCCATGTATTATCTGTCCCAAGGGTTAAAGGAAATGGGCCAAGAAACTTTGGGCAAAGGACTGGCTATTTTTTACGGGATCGCAGGTTTAGGGGCGGCCATTGGTGGCGGTAATATGTTCCAGGCCAATCAATCTTTTGCTGCTTTGGCGGTGGTGGTTCCGGCCGTTAAAGATTACGATTGGCTGTATGGTTTAATTGTGGCTTTGTTGGTGGGATTGGTTATTATTGGGGGCATCAGTCGTATTGGCGTGCTTACCAGCAAGTTAGTGCCAGTGATGGTCTTTTTTTACCTTTTGGGCTGTTCATGGGTCTTAATAGCTAATTTTACAGCCATTCCTGCTGCATTTGGGTTGATGTTCAGCAATGCTTTTTCCCCATCTGGCATGGAAGGGGGGTTGATTGGTATTTTGGTGCAAGGGATCAGACGCAGTGCGTTTTCTAATGGGGCCGGTTTGGGATCTGCTGCGATCGCTCATGCGGTGGCCAAGACAAAGGAACCGGTACAAGAGGGAATTGTTTCTATTTTAGAGCCGTTTATCGACACGATTATTATTTGTAATGTAACTGCTTTAGTGATTATTACCACGGGAATGTATGGGGAGTCTGTAGGGGATAATATTAGTGGGTCTACTTTGGCAGCAATGGCGTTTGCTCAAGTAATTGATTGGTTTCCTTTTGTGTTAGTAGGAATTATCTGTTTATTTGGGTTTTCTACTATGATTACTTGGTGTTATTATGGTGAACAATGTTGGGCTTATGTGTTTGGTCAACCTAGTTCTATTATCTTTAAATTTATCTTTTTAACTTGTATCTTTATCGGTTCTGTGGTTAGTTTGGGAGCGGTGGTTAATTTTAGCGATATGATGTTATTAACCTTAGCTATTCCTAACCTTTTAGGTTGTCTGTTGTTATCTGGAAAAGTAGCAACTTTATTAAAAGAATATTGGCAGAAATTAGAAGTTTTTTAAGTTATTGATAGATAATCAATATTAGGGGTATTGTTAGGAGGAAATTCAGCTATGACAGCATTAATTTTAAACTTAGATACGGTCAACTTAACTGATGAACAATTTTACCGTCTTTGTCAAGTTAACCAAGATTGGCAACTGGAAAGAAACGCTAAAGGAGAATTAATTGTTATACCACCAGTTGGGGGAATTAGTGGAAACCGAGAAGCGGATTTTATCATTGATTTAGGAATATGGAACCGTCAAACTGGACTGGGAAAAGTGTTTAGTTCTTCGACAGTTTTTCGTTTACCAAATGGAGGCGATCGATCTCCCGATGCTGCTTGGATTAGTTTAACACGTTGGCAGTCTTTGAGTCGACAAGAACAAGAAAAGTTTCCCCCTATTTGTCCTAATTTTGTGATTGAACTTCGTTCTCGTACTGATTCTTTAGAAACACTTAAAGAGAAAATGCAAGAGTATCTTGATAGTGGTTTACAGTTAGGTTGGTTAATTAATCCTCAACAACAACAAGTTGAAATTTACCGTCAAGATCAACCGGTAGAAATTAAAGCTTTACCAACTGATTTAAACGGAGAAGATATATTACCAAGATTTAATTTATCTTTGTCCTGTTTTGAATAAATATCTCAATTTAGAATATATATTAAAAATATTATGAATAAAATTTTACCTGAAAAATTGGAAAAACTTAACAAACTAATAACATCAATTCAAAACGATTTAGTAATGATAAAATGTCAATCAGAAGAATATAGAGAAATTCTTAAAGCTGCTCAATCAAAATATCAATCCGAAATAGAAAAAACTGATGACTTTTGGTGGTTACATCTTCTGTCAGTTGGTAACCATATTACTTTATTATTATCCAAAGTTTATGATAATCATGGTGTTGAAAATTCTGATGAGTATGAAATTCCAGACTATACTAAACGAGTAAAAGAAGTAATAACACTCCATAGTTTAATTTACTTTGTTGAAAAGAATTTAAAACCTTGTGATAGATTACAAAATATAATTAATTTAAATAAAAAGCAGATTTACACTAAAACAGATGATTTAGTTGAGAAACTAAACGAAATTAGAGATAATATAATTGCTCATAAAAATAAACGTCAATTTTTTCAGTCAGAAGAAGAAGGTATTCAATCTTTGACATGGGATGAATTAGATAAATTGGTTCAAAGAGGTTTCGATATTTGTCATATATACGGAGAGTATTATAACAATGGAAAATTAAATGGAATTTATGAAAATTATGGGTCTTCAGTAATTCCTCATACTAAATCTTTATATTTCAATGATTATAAAAAAGTTTTAAAAGCTTTGAAAATTAAAAATATAGCGTATAACTTTCTTGATAAGATAGATAATATTGACAAATATCCTGATGATGTTAAAGCTTTCAGAGAAGAATTTGATCGAGAATTAAAAGATAGTGATAATTAACCTAAACCTAGATATTAAACTAAAAAAATATCTATCAAAAATGAAATTTTTTCAATTTTCATGCTACAGTGATACATATTATGCTTAGGACATGAAAGAATACCCTCTGTTGATGTAGCGATCGCCCCAACCAACCCAAAAGAATAATCAGTATGTCAAGATAATATTAACAAAAGATCATAATCTTTGCTTTGATCTGGGAGCATAATTATCTTAGATGCGTCCTTTATAAAGGATATGTGCTAAACCTTGAGCAATTAACTCTATCCTTAATATCATTGTCAGGTAAGCTAAACCTAATTTTTGATGTCTAAGATTTATAGCACCACCCATTATCATTAAGACATGGAGTACATTCCCTGCTGCCTCGAAATAAGAGTCAGTAATAGCAAAAATGTCTTAACTAAATTTCCCACTGCTATAGATACTTAAAATGATCGATTTAACCCTGTGATGGAACTTTAGCACAGATTGATCAAGACGTTGGTATAAATATCATAATCTATGTTCCTTAAAATTCGTTCTCCTAAATCAGAAGTTAAAGGTGTTACCCATAGAAAACGTAAAAAACGCCTGTTTCCAGTTCTTTGTCTAGCTACTCTGGGTTTATGGTTCGGTTATAAACAGTTACAAAGTTATTTTGTGCAACCCGAAGCAATTTTTGTGTTAGGGGGACACGAAGATCGAGAAAGGTTTGCTGCTCAACTAGCCCTAAAACACCCTAACTTACCCATTTGGGTTTCTTCGGGGAGTCCCCAACACTATGTTACCCAAATATTCACCAATGCAGGGATCAGTGGCGATCGCCTTAACCTTGATTATCGAGCGAAGGACACAGTAACTAATTTTACCAGTTTAGTCCAGGAATTGAAAGAGCAAGGCATCGATAGTGTTTATTTAATCACTTCTGATAACCACATGAACCGCGCTAGAATTATCGGAGAAATTGTCTTTGGTACGCAAGGAATTATCCTTAAACCTATCTCAGTTCCTTCTAAAGATTCCCCCGAACCCATCGAAAAAATTATTAGGGATGGAGGGCGATCCTTTCTTTGGTTACTCACAGGAAAAACAGGAGAAAGTTTACTACCATATTAAGCATTAATTGATAAATTTTCTAGGGTCTTAATATTATTTTGTAGGAGTCAACCGTCATTGACCCCTACTCCAAACTCAGGTTATTAAGACCCTACTTTTTTCTGGTTGTCTCAACCTTGTTTCCAAGTACCATGAAATCCAATAGGAATAACACTGGGTAGTCCTAAACGACATAAAGGACTATTTTCTAACCCTTCACTATCATAAATTCTCAGTTCAGAACTATGGTTATTTCCATCATAAACAACCGTTAATACCCATCCTTTTTCTGAGTTAGGAGTACGCGGAACAAAAATAGGTTCTGAGGGATATCTATTCTCTCCCATATCTGCTATGTTTATCTGCTTTAATTGTCGATCATAACGTGCGATCGCTCCAAAAATTTCCTGGGATAAATCAACATTATCTCGATGAACTGATAGATAAGTATAACGCCAATTTTGTCCTGTCTGATGACTGGGAACAATAGGAAAATCTGAACCTTTATTTAATAACTGTTCCTGACGAATAACTTTAGCTGTTTTTGGCTCAATTTCTACTTTCCAAAGAGTTCCTTTTGCTGGAGTTTTTGTCTTTCCTGTCGCTACTTCTTTTAAGTTTTGATTGGTTGCAAAATCAGAATAACGCACAAATTCAACAATAATATTACCCTCTTGATTAACACAACCATTACTATAATGCCATTGAAACCAAGGGTCAGCTTTTGCTTTACTAATAAAGGATAAACTATCTCGATCAAAAATCAAAATTTCTGTCCCTAGTTCTGGTTTCCATTCCATTGCCTCACTTAAACTAGATAACCCTAATGCTGTCGGTAATAATTTTACACGAATAGGAGGAACAAAAAAGATTATGTATGATCCAGCTAAAACAAAATCATGAACTATCCGTAAACCTTCTAAAGAATAATCTGATTTTTGGATTACTTTTCCTGTAGCATCACTTTTATAAAGATTTAACGTTACTTTTGCTCCTAAACTAATACCAAAATTATAAATATTTCCCGTTTTTTTATCAATTTTTGGATGTGCTGAAAAGGGTTGTTTTTCGCTTAAATTATCAAGATCATCTAATCCTTTGGTTGCTAAATTATCTAAATCTAAGGCGTGAGGGTTGCCCCCTTCCCACAAAGCTAATAATTTGTCAGGCAAGGCCAAAACAGAAGTATTAGCAGCATTTTTAACGTCTTTTCCCCAGTTTTTCCAAAATGGGCCAGGGACAGTCATGCCATAATTAGGATATAAAAATTCATTTGCTTCTGCTTCTTTTTGATATCCTTCAGTTTGTACATAACGATAGGTTGCTTCAGCACCTTTTTCTCTTAAATGAATAGCTAAAATAGCTCCATCTCCATCAAACCAATGACCGACTTTTTGGGAACCTCTTTCCAGTCTTCCTGGCCCATTACGATATAACGTTCCTCTCAGTCCATCGGGAATTTCTCCTGATAAGATGGGTAAAGGTTTTAAAGGGAATTCTTCTGCTGGTTTTGCGATCGCTTGTGACCAAGTAGGCATTATCTTCTTGTGTGACTTTATTTAATTTCTTTATATTATTTTAAGGAATAAGGGGAAATTATTCATGATATGCTCATTACTCAAGAAAGACTGAGGCTTAACGAAGTCAGAAGTAAACCCACCCCTAACTCCTCCCAGCAGGGGAAAAGGAGGGAAAGTTAAAAGTTGTTTTTGACGAGAGATTTCTGATCCGTCTCAAAAACTATGAGTTCCTTAAAAGGCCAGGTTTTGGATCCAACTATTTTCGATAAAAAATTAAATACTTAACATATCTACTCTACACCTGAATTCTAATGACAACCACAGCCACTGAAAAACTAATCAGAACTTATAGCGATCGCCAATATTGCCATACAACCATGGTAAATCATAAAGGAACCGTGATCGCCTTTGCAATGGATGAAAATCGCCACATTTATTATGCGGTTCTCGATATTAGTCAGCAAGATAAAGGCTTTTTGGATGTTAACTATTGGCCAGAAGATCCCCAACTATTACTATTTCCCAGTGAAGTCGAACAAGTGGGTTATAGTATTGCGGGAACAACTGCAATGCCTATTGTCAAAAAAGGAAGTATTATAGAAGCCACCTCAGAAGAAATTCAACCAGAAGAAATGGACTTATTCCTTTCTTCTACAGCACGTTTAACCGCTAATGCACCGTTTCAGGTGATCAGTGATAATAAACATATTTTTGTCTTTCGTCAGTCCATTGGCTCTGAAGATGGGGATATGGTCTTTAAATTAGCCAATGGTCAAGCATCGGGGGATAATAGTCGTCCTGAGAGTGATTATATTTTAAATAAAGGGCAAAAAATACCCATTGTTGAGAATACCTTATTGTGCGATCGCTTTATTTTATCAGGGAAAGAATTAAGGCAAAAAATAGAAATTCGTTACCGTCGCAGTCGTCATCGTACCCAGGCAGCAGGGGCTAACGATAGTATGGGACCAAAGGATATGGAGGGTAATTTCTTCTTTGAACCCACCCAAGAATTAGCCTTTGTTAAGAATATGCAGTACGGCAATTTTAGTGTTTTACAATTGCCCACTCAAGTATCCGATGTCAAACGCTGGCAAATTTTCTCCCACAATAGCGCAACAGAAAGAATAGATAGCTTTAACCTAGAAGTGAGTGGGGATGGTCTATTTAACCCCGCAGGAACGCAATTATACACCAGTCCTGACCCCGAATATCAACCCTCTGTCCTAGAAAGAGAACCGGGGAGTTGTCCCTTTACCAATGCGCCATTGATCCCAATGGTCAATAAAGCTAATTTAGCAGAATCTGCCCTTAAATTTGATGGTTCAAAGCAACAACGCCTTAATTTTGGGGTAGATGTCGGCAACGGTTCAGTTACCGTAGAAGCATGGATAAAAGCAGAGAATGTATCAGGTTATCAAAATATTGTTGGACGCTTTAATCATGCCAGTAAAACCACCAATCAAAAAGGATTTTTGTTCGGAATAGCGGATGGTAAAGTGCGGATGGCAGTGCATAATAATTCATTAAAATTGCACCATCAAGCAGACACAGAAAACACCATCACTGCTGGAGAATGGGTTCATATTGCAGGGACATGGGAAGAACTAACGGGAGTGATGACCCTGTATATTAATGGAATTAAGCAAAAAGAAGATAATTCCTCTATTCAAGGCCCAATTATTTATGATAGTGCTAGTGAATTTTGTATCAATGGCAGTACCGATACAGATGGCTATTTTACAGGAATTATTGATGAGGTGCGTTTATGGAAACGGGTGTTAGACGAAGAAGAAATTTCTTCATCTAAGAATTTGCGCTTAACAGGGGATGAACCTGCATTAGAGGGATATTGGCGACTGGATGAAGGAGGAGGGATAACCGCTTATGATCAAACCAATAATGCTCATCATGGGACGTTAGTAAATTCTCCTCAATGGGTAGCGTCTGATGCACCATTGGGTGATCATCCTGGGATTCAAAAAAGCAGTTTTCTTTTAGGAGGAGAAGGAACTGAGAAAACCGCCACGAAGACAGAAAGTGTACAAACAAAGACGATTACTGTCACAGAAACCACTCAAGAATCTTTTACCCCTAAATGCTTATATCTTGATGGCAGTAATGACTATATCTCTATTGCGGTTGGCAGTGGTTTAGAACTGGGTAAAGCTGCTACCTTTGAATTTTGGGCAAAAGGAGGGAGTCGTGGAGGTTATTCCTCGATTCTTGATAGTAAAAATCCGGCCAATGCTAGAGAAGTTAATATCCACTTTCCTTGGGGTAATGGAGGAAGTGTTTACTGGGATGCCGGTGCGGCTGGAACTTCAGGATATGATCGCATTAACAAAGGAATTGATTCACGCTATAACAGGGAATGGTGTCACTGGTCTTTTATTAAGGATTCTACCAAAGGCGTTATGAGCATCTATCTCAACGGAGAATTATGGCTTAATGGAACAGGTAAGAATAGGTCTTTTGGGAAAATCCTTGAATTGGTTATTGGTAGAGCAAAATGGGCTGGCCCCGATTACTGGAATGGAAGTATTGCTGAGGTCAGACTCTGGAAAGTTGCCCGTTCTCAACAAGATATTCAAGATAACATGAATCGACGCTTAAAAGGGGATGAAGAGGGTTTAGTTGTCTATTACACTTTTGAAGAAGGCAGTGGTAATAGGGTTGCTGACCAATCAAATCAAGGTTATCAAGGTACATTACACGGTAGTCCACGGTGGCAAGAGGCAGGAATTACTCTAGAAAGAGAAATTGAAGTGACAAGGGAGGAAGAGGTAGAAGTTCCCTTAACCCCTGAAGAACTTGCAGAAATGCAGAAAATAGCTACCCTTAACTGTCGTGGACTTGCAGCTAAACTCTATTTTCAACAAGAAGATGCTATCTTAGGCTACCATCAACAACCTCGACCGATGAAGAAAAACGCACGGGTGATGTTGGCCATAACTAATAATAGTCGTAAGGTTGCCACCTTAGATTTTGGGGTATCAAGAGAGGGGAAAATTGCTCGTTTACCTGATAGTGTAGTGCTTCCGTCCATTAAAGAACCAGAAGGAAGTGATTCGGGGGATACCAGTGAGTTAGAAGCAGAAATTTTGAAGCTACAACAAGATATTCAACAGCTTAATTATGATATCAATGCTTCAAACCAGCAAATTAGCAGTATTCCTCAACTAGAACGGGAAAAAGCAACCTTGGAAACAGAGATACAAAACCTGAAAAAACAAGTGTTGAAATTGTCAAATTATGAGGTTCAGTTAAGTGTTCCAGGAAAGGGACTGATTTACAGTAGTTATGGAAATTGGTGGAAGTTTTTAGATAAAGGAAGTGGTTACTACGCAATCAAATCTTTTGACCCATCATCGTCATCTAGTCCTTCTTACGGTTTGTTTGGCTTTAGCTCATCTTCTCCAGAGTATTGTATAGGTGACCCAGGAGGCTATTCCTCAGTATCTTATAGTGGCAGTGGAGATGATGCGCACTTCCATTGGCGAACATCTGTGACCATGAGTGGTGATTCTGAGCAGGTGGTACTCACAAACCGTCAAACAGACCGAAAGCTCTGTTACTATAAATATAGTGGGTTTAAATTTAGTAATGACCATCCTGAAAATGCAAAATTGACCATCAAATGGGGTAAGTTAATTAATCAAAATGTTGCTTCGCAGGACAGTTTACTGAAGGAAAAACAACAAGGTCTTGCCGATAAAATAGAGGCAATTCAAGCCGCCTTTGATCAAGAAAATGTCTTAAAAGAGCAGGAATTACAACTAGAGAATTTACAATATCTGCTGAAAAATAAAGAAGCAGAATTAGAAATGGGCAGTGGGGGTGTTATTGCAGATATTGATCTTCCTTCACAACTCATTTATACTGACACTTCTGGGCTAACTATTAACGGTGGACTTCTTGGCTTTACCGACACCGATGAAGCACCCACCTTATTTGAGAGTGCATCAGGTAAATTGATGCTCTACTATAAAGATTTAGAAGGGCAATTAATGGCTGCTTATTATGATACGAAAGTGTCTAAGAGTCGTTATAGTCTTGCCAGTAGTGGTTTAACTTTTGTGGCTCGTACCGCAGGAGAAAATACCAATAATGCGACCATTACCATTAGTGATGGAGATAAAGAAGAAACTTGCAATCTGTTAATTAAAAATGACACATTAGGAATAACAGAAACTTGGCATAATCTTCCTCGCAACCCTGAGAAATTTGCGTTAATTGTTAATGCCAAAGAACCGATACCTGATGAAGTTACTGCTTCTATTACACCTATTTATTACAGTTTGGAAACAGGTTCACCGCAATTTGGAGTGGTTGCAGATAAAACTGTTTCTGAAATAGAGAACGGAGATGCCATTAAAATTCGAGAAGGAATTAGTAATGTTTGGACTTCCGATGCACCAGGAAAAGCCTATTATATTGATGGTAAAACCAACCTTTTAACGCTTCCTGTAACTGATGTTTCTACCCTTAATATTGAAAGTAATTTCACTTTAGAAGCATGGGTAAATTCTGCCGGAGGAACTTACGATCATTGTCGTTTAATTCAACTCCATAGTGAAGAATCTGCATACCTATTAGGATTAGAACAAGAACAGGGTCAATTCTATATTTTGGCAGGAGTTAGTCAAGGAAAAAATGATAATTACGAAGGCAAACAAATTGTCCGTAGTGAAGTTCCTCTTGCTCAAAATATTTGGAATCATGTCGCTTATACCTTC
>JBFRWO010000340.1:0-15536 GCA_051439625.1 Crocosphaera sp.
AAACTAAAACTCCTTTTAGAGAAAGTTCAAGGAAGTACCTCAAGATTAATTAACTGGATACAACAAGATATTAACTTATTGCGTTCTATTCCTTTTTCTAATACATTATGGGGAATAACTAAAATTATTTGGGGATTATTCAGATATATATTAGCAATATTTTTAAGAAAAATTAATCAAACAGTGATTAAGCTTCTAACACCAAAGGTAAAGAGCTTTAAAGAAACTTTATCGCAAGTCTTAGAAACGATTAAACTTACTTCAGATGATGAAGTTTTTATTCATACAATCGGTATTCATCAGGTTGAAGAAGTCTATAATTATTTGACTTCTGCTGATCTATCTAAAATGCCTCGATTTCATATTCTCTTACGTCGAGATATTGATGATCCTTTAGTGGTTTACTCACCAGGAATAGGCTTAAAATCAATTTTAAATCAATGTTATGAATCTCAATTATGGCCTAAAAAAATACAGTTTTATACTGATACTGATGATTTAATTAGACGATATAATAGTTTAAGTGACGTGAAATTGCAAAAAATACCTATTCCTTTTCGACAAGAAAAATTACAAGAAATAACAAAAGACAAAAATACAGATAAACCGATTAATCTTGTTTATTTAGGTGACGCAAGACCCGAAAAAGGTTATCATTATTTGCCTAAGATTGTTGAATCTTTATGGACTGATTATATTCAACCTGGAAAAATTCAATTAACTATTCAATCTAATTTTAGTATTGAAGGAGGAGAAGGGTTAATACCTCAAGCGCGTTTAGCTTTAGAAAGATATCCAGAAAGCAAAGTAAAATTGATAAAAAATGCTATGTCTGCTGATGATTATTATCAAATTTTAGCAGAAGCTGATGTTTTAATCTTACCTTATGATTCTAACAGTTATCGTTTCCGCACTTCAGGGGTATTAACAGAAGCTTTAGCAGCAGGAAAACCAGTTATTGTACCTGAAAATAGTTGGTTAGGAAAACAAGTAGATTCCTCTCGAGCAAGTCTTTATCAAAACCCTGAAGAAATACCCCAAAAAGTAATTGAAGTTATTGAAAATTTACCTCAGTTTTCTGATTCAGCTAAAAGGTTTTCTCAAGGATGGTTAGAACAAAATTCTCCCGACAATTTAGTTAAAACTTTATTATCAGATAAAGAAAATATTGACGTTGATAATGTAGAAGATAGTCAATCAAAACATGATACAACTCATGAAATAGTTTCTCACAATATATCTAAAGCAGTTCCTAAAATTCTTCTAATTATAGAAAGTGATTTTTTATTGGATCAAGAAAATATAGATGATTCTTTCCTTAACTATCTTGAATATTTAGGACTATGTGATTACGATGTTTATGGTTTATTTTTCACCAATAAACAAGAAAGGAAAGGTGAAAATTATGAACCTTTTTATCATCAAATCTATCCAATAATTGACCGCATTTTTCAGGAATTTTCGGTGAACTTAAAACAAAGATGGATTGTTGCTTATAGTCCTTGTGATGTTTTTGCTTATGATATTAATCCCAAAGAATATATAAAGGAAGTTTTAGAACAAAAAAATAGCCTAAAAAGAGATTTAATTGAGAGATATAATTTAAGTATTCCATCAGATTTAACTCAATTACTACAAAGTAATCAATTTGATGTTATTTTTCTCAATTCTATTGTTAGTTACGGTATTATAGACAGATATAACATAACACAATCTTCTGTAATTTGTGAAGTTCCTGAGATTCTATCTTATAAATATGCTGTTAATAATCATCGGGATATTGATGAAGATGAATATCAAAGAGAATGTCAATTATTTAATCAATGTGATGCCTTAATTTTCCATCATCAATACGAACTGGAAAAAATCAAGCAAACTGTTAATAAACCTCAAGGGTATGTTATTTCTGATAATAATAATCTAGATAAGAGTGATTATTTTCAAATAATGGATCAAATGTTTACCTCTTTACTTGATGATCAGGCTATATCTTTAAAATTAACAGGGAAAAAAGTCGCTATTTTATATCCTTGGGGAGATATTTTAGAGCGAAAGAGTGGGGCAAGTAAACGAGTTGGATTACTTATTGATTATCTAAAATCACAATCTTATCAAGTGTGGTTATTCACCACAGGAGATGCTAAAGACTTCAGAGAAGATGGTGTACACTATACCTATTATCAACAAGATTATCAAGATTATTGTTTAGTTAATGATATCTATAAAGATGCTTATCAATCTTGGTATGATGTCTTAAACTTTAATAATGATACTTCGGAAAATACTCAAGAATCTGATCACTGGTTACCTTGGATATATTATCAATATCGTTTCGATTCAGGATTTATTAATTGGGTTAAAAAACTAACAGAATGGGCAGATACTGTTATCTTAGAATATCCTTTTTGGGCGTTAACCGTTGGGGACATTTGCCATCAATCTAAAACTCAATTAATTATTACAGCACATGATATATTAGTGCAACAACTTGATGAAAATACCTTGATAGGAAAAATTGCCTTAGCTGAAGAAATTAAAGCTTTAAAACAAGCTGATAATCTTGTCTCTGTTTCTCAAGAAGATCAAGCCTTTTTAAAAGAATATCAATTATCTTCTACACTTATACCTAACCCAGTTAATTTTGATGAATGTAGTGAGGAAAAATTAACAGAATATTGCTCATTTAAGAGTATAGAACATCCCTTCTGTTTATTTGTTGGTAGTCGCCATGATCCTAATATAGAAGCTGTCAAAATAATTCAACAAATAGCCAAAGATTTTATAATTGAATACCCCGATCTTTCTTGTCAGTTTATTGTTGTGGGCAGTTGTTGGGAACCTGAAGAAAATAATAATTTCATCTCCCTCGGGAAAGTCAGCGATCAAGACTTAACTTGGTTATACAATCATGCAACCCTGATCCTATCACCCATTCTCTCAGGCACAGGAACCTCTCTAAAGACGGTTGAAGCGATGGCCTATGGAAAAGTTCTTTTAGGAACAAATGTGGCTTTTAGGGGCTATTCTGTGGAGTCTGGAAAAGAAGGGATTATTTGCGATCGCCTAGAGGAGTATCATCATTTAATAGCTAACCTCTTAAAAGATAAAAAGAAACGTCAACAAATAGGGACAAATGCCAAGAAGTTCGGTAAAAAATATGATTATCGGCTTTTATATTCTTCTTATGATGATATTATTCAAAATCAACTTTAGTATAAATTTCTCTAAGCTTAATTTGAAAAGGAATAGAAAATAACATTTAAGAATAATAGACAGGCAAGATAATGAAGAGGAAAATTAACTTTCAATCCTTAGACAAAGGTCTTGAGCCTAATTAATTATCCATTCTCCATTATCCATTATTCACTAAGGTTGCCAGCAGTTTGTTGTCTTATGTAGCAACTTTTTCTCTGTCTTTTTCAGCCAAGAATTTTTCTAACTCTGTCAAAGCATCTGCATCTACTTTTGTTTGCATAGGACAGAACTTCGGACCGCACATAGAACAAAATTCAGCCGTTTTGTAGATATCTGACGGCAAAGTTTCGTCGTGATATTCCTTAGCTCGCTCAGGATCTAAAGATAGTTCAAACTGACGATTCCAATCGAAATTATAACGAGCTTCCGACAGTTGATCATCTCTGTCTCTGGCCCCTGGACGATGACGGGCAATATCAGCAGCGTGTGCTGCTATTTTATAAGCAATTAAGCCATTTCTGACATCCTCTGCATCAGGCAACCCTAAATGTTCTTTCGGGGTCACATAACACAACATAGCCGTGCCATACCAACCGGCCATAGCTGCACCGATCGCGGAAGTGATATGGTCATAACCAGGAGCAATATCAGTTACCAGAGGACCTAAAACATAGAAAGGTGCTTCAGAACACTCTTCCATCTGCTTTTTAACGTTAAACTCGATTTGATCCATCGGTACATGGCCAGGCCCTTCTACCATCACCTGTACATCGTGTTCCCAAGCGCGACGAGTAAGTTCTCCGAGGGTTTTCAACTCCGCCAACTGCGCCTCATCAGAAGCATCGTGAGTACACCCTGGCCGTAGAGAGTCCCCTAAACTGAAAGAAACGTCATGTTTCTTAAAAATTTCGATAATGTCGTCAAAATGGGTATAAAGAGGGTTTTGCTTATGATGGTGTAACATCCAACGCGCAATAATACCACCACCACGAGAGACAATGCCGGTCAAACGACTTCTCACCAAAGGTAGATGTTCCATGAGAATACCCGCATGGATAGTCATATAATCTACCCCTTGTTGGGCGTGTTTTTCGATGATATGGAGAAAATCATCAGCACAGAGTTGATCCATATTCCCGTGGACGCTTTCCAACGCTTGATAGATGGGAACCGTACCAATGGGAACAGAAGACGCTTTAATGATGGCAGTACGAATGGTGTCTAAGTCGCCCCCACCGGTGGATAAGTCCATCACCGTATCCGCACCATACTTAACCGCTAAATTGAGTTTAGCCACCTCTTCATCGAGATCAGAGGAGTTAGGAGAGGCACCAATATTGGCGTTAACCTTGCACTTAGAAGCGATGCCGATGCACATCGGTTCTAAGTTAGTATGGTTGATGTTAGCCGGGATAATCATCCGTCCCCTAGCCACTTCTTCCCGAATTAATTCGGGGGGCAAACCTTCCCGTTTAGCCACATAGTCCATTTCTTCAGTAATTACCCCCTGACGCGCATAATACATCTGAGAGACATTACTTTGCCCCCGTCGCTTGGCAACCCATTGTGTTCTCATACTTTGATACCTCTATAAACAGCTTCCCTACGCTGGTATTACCCAGTCTCAGGTTCTAAGGGTCTTTCTCAGCCTTACTCCACAGACACCCCTAGCTATGACTCTTATTTTAACATCAAAATCTATCCCAACATTACCATTAACCTGAACTCCGAACTCCTAAGTCCGAACTCCTAAGTCCGAACTCCTAAAACCTAACTATTAACTTTCATTAACCATAAGATTAGAAAATATCATTGCGATTTATATTGTCAAAGGGGCCAAGGTTCTCTATTGTTTATATAGAAGGTTGATAAGTTAGCTACCCCCGTGAAAATTTTCCCTCCAGTATTTTACTACCGGAATGAGCAAATTTCACTAGGATTAGATAATAAAAGCTATTAGGTAGATATATCTAGTAGCCGACTTTCTGTTTAATCAGACAACAATTTTTCTAATTGTTAGAAAAAAAAGTCTAGGGAAAATTGAGCGTAACTTCTCATTAATTAAATTTAGTTTTGGCCTTAAAGCGAGGATATTAAAAATGCCGATTGCCGTTGGAATGATCGAAACACAGGGTTTTCCTGCTGTCGTGGAAGCAGCAGATGCCATGGTAAAAGCAGCCCGTGTTACTCTAGTTGGTTACGAAAAAATTGGGAGTGGTCGTGTTACGGTTATTGTGCGCGGTGATGTCTCGGAAGTCCAAGCATCTGTTGCAGCAGGGATTGACTCTGCTAACCGAGTCAATGGTGGAGAAGTTCTATCTACCCATATTATCGCCCGTCCCCACGAAAACCTGGAATACGTTCTACCCATTCGCTACACCGAGGAAGTAGAGCAATTTCGCTCCTATTAACCGTCCTTTCCCACAATAACGGTTAATTAAACAATCAATTATCAATTATCAGGAGAAAAAACTCATGTCGATTGCAGTTGGAATGGTAGAAACCCTCGGTTTTCCTGCTGTTGTAGAAGCAGCAGATGCCATGGTAAAAGCAGCCCGTGTTACCCTAGTAGGTTACGAAAAAATTGGGAGTGGTCGTGTTACCGTCATCGTACGGGGTGACGTTTCTGAAGTGCAAGCTTCCGTTGCTGCGGGGACGGACAATGTAGCCCGGGTCAACGGTGGAAAAGTATTATCCACCCATATCATCGCTAGACCCCACGAAAACCTCGAATACGTCTTACCTATTCGTTACACCGAAGCTGTAGAACAATTCCGTGAAAGTGTTAATCCTATTAGTGGCAGACGCTAATAAACAGTAATTAACCAACATAATGCAAATTGCCAAAGTTCGAGGTACCGTTGTCAGTACCCACAAAGCCCGTGGTTTAACAGGAACAAAGCTCTTGTTGCTCCAGTTTATGGACGATCAAGGTCAACCACTTCCCAAGTACGAAGTTGCAGGTGATCTCGTTGGCGCAGGGATTAATGAGTGGGTATTGGTATCAAGAGGCAGTGCTGCTCGCATTGAAGATGGCATGGAACGTCGTCCTCTCGATGCGTTGGTAGTGGGAATTATTGATACGGTTACGGTAGAAAATAATCGATTGTATAGCAAAAAAGACGAAGAACGAAGTTAAAACCTTCCTCAACGTCTGCTAATAACTGATACTAAATTATAAAGAGGAGGACAAATATTGTCATGGTAGTCCGCAAAAGGGCGGCACCCCCAACACCCTGGTCACAAACCCTAGCAGAACCCCAAATAGATGATAGTGCCTTTGTACATTCCTTTTCTAACCTGATCGGGGCTGTTGAGATCGGTGCTAATGTTTTAATAGCCCCAGGAACCTCCATCAGAGCCGATGAAGGTACACCTTTTTATATTGGTGAAGGCACAAACATCCAAGATGGTGTTGTCATTCATGGTCTAGAACAAGGGCGGGTTGTGGGAGATGACGGCCACGAGTATTCCGTTTGGATCGGCAAAGAAGCTTGTATTACCCACATGGCACTGATCCACGGGCCGGCTTATATTGGTGACGGCTGTTTTATCGGGTTTCGCTCAACCGTATTCAATGCCAGAGTTGGTGACGGCTGTGTTATTATGATGCACGCCTTGATTCAGGATGTAGAGATTCCCCCAGGAAAATACGTCCCCTCTGGTGCTGTTATTACTAACCAACAACAAGCTGATCGCCTTCCTGAAGTAACAGAGAGCGATCGCCACTTTGCCCATCATGTGGTGGAAGTCAACGAAGCGTTGCGGGTAGGATATCAATGCGCTGAAAATAACGCTTGTATCACCCCCATTCGTGGACAGTTAGGGCAGTCTATAAAAGACATTAATCAGACTGATTATAGAAATTCGGTGACAAGTATGAGTTTAAGTTCAGACATTGTAGCTCAAGTACGTTCTTTACTGTCCCAGGGGTATACCATTGGGGCAGAATATGCTAATAAGCGTCGTTTTAAAACAAAATCTTGGTTAACCGGTGGTACTTTTAATGGTCGCGCCGATCAAGTTTTAGCCAACCTAGAAGGGTTTTTACAAGAGCATCAAGGGGAATATGTTCGCCTCTTAGGGGTTGATACAGGAGCAAAACGCCGTGTTCTCGAAGTGATTGTGCAACGGCCAGAAGATATCCCAGGAGAACCCAGTCGCATTACTACCACCAAAAACAACTCCAGTAATGGCCATGTTTCTACTGCCAGCAACGGTAATGGAAATGTTGGAGGTGATATTGCTTCCCAAGTTCGTTCTTTACTGCATCAAGGCTATAAAATAGGCACAGAATATGCTAGTAAACGCCGTTTTCAGACTAAATCCTGGTTAACTGGTCCTTCCATCCAAAGCAATCGTGAACCTGACGTGATTGCTGCCTTAGAAAACTGTTTAGCTGAACATGAAGGTGAATATGTTCGCTTGATCGGCGTTGATCCTAAAGCAAAACGTCGGGTATCAGAAACCATTATTCAGCGTCCAGGACAAAGCGGCAACGTTCAAAGTAATGGTGCTGTTGCCTCCCCCAGAGCAGCTAATATTGCTGCTGAGGCCAATGGAGGTTTAAGTGCGGAGGTTGCCCAACAAGTCCGTTCTTTACTCTCTCAAGGATATAAAATCGGCACAGAACACGCAGATAAGCGTCGTTTTCGTACCAAGTCTTGGCAAAGTTGTTCTCCCATCGATAGCAACCGTGAAGCAGAGGTTCTTGCTGCTTTAGAAGGCTGTTTAGTCGATCATAATGGGGAGTATGTTCGTTTAATTGGGATTGATACTCAGGCTAAAAGAAGGGTGCTAGAAACCATTATTCAACGTCCTGGTCAAAATTCTAATAATGGGGCCAGAACTGCTACCGCGACTGCACCTGCTCAAACTTATAGTTATGCCAGTAATAGTCGTGACAATGGCAGTAACAATGGTGGTGTTGCTACCATGAACTTAACCACCGAGATAGTTTCCCAAGTGGGTTCGTTACTCAAGCAAGGTTATAAAATAGGCACAGAACACGCCGATAAACGTCGTTTCCGTACCAAGTCTTGGCAAAGTTGCGCTCCTATCGATAGCACTCGTGAAGCCGATGTGCTTGCGGCCTTAGAAGGGTGTTTAGCAGAGCATCAAGGGGAATATATCCGCTTGATCGGCATTGATACCCAAGCCAAACGCCGTGTCTTAGAAACCATTATTCAACGCCCATAATAATCTGTAGAAGGGGTGAGGGAACTTACCCCTCAATATTATCTAGGTTTTTTGAGAATTTATACCAATTTTCTAAAGTCTGGCTACACATCCCGTAGAGGTCAACTGCCGTTGACTCCTACAGTATGAACTTATGTAGTCTAAGTTGAGAAAAATGGTATTAGAAGTTAGAATTCAAAGTTAATTTTTTCTCCATTCTAAATTACCTTAATCAAGTCGTTTTTGAGAAAAACCGGCGGAATATTGACTTACCCCTTCTCATTACGAGAGATAAAGTGATGCCTTTACCCCTTATTCAACCACCGAGTCGTTCAGAAGTTTCGATTATTGGTGAGGTTATTATTCATGAGGGTGCGGTTGTCGCACCTGGAACTGTTTTGCAAGCTGCCCCTAATTGTCGTATTGTCATCCATCCGGGGGCCTGTATTGGCATGGGAACTTTAATTAATGCCTATAAGGGAGACATTGAAATTGAATCCGGTGCTATGTTGGGGGCAGGGGTTTTAATCGTTGGTCAAGGTAAAATTGGCCAAAATGTTTGTCTGGGTTCTTGTGTCACAGTAATCAATAATTCTATTAAGTCGGGAACCACCATCGAAGCTGGAACATTAATCGGTGATACTTCTCGTCAGTTTTCAAAACAAGAAACCGAAACTCCCAAGCAAATCAAACCAGAAAATAATGGTTCTTCAGAAAATGGTCATTTAATTACCGATAATGATGAAAAGGATGCTCAACAGGAGGAAACTGAGGAGAAAAAGCCTGAATTTGTGAAAGAAATAGAAGACTTATGGGCAGATCCTCCACCCGAAATTGAAGAAGTGACAGAAATTCCAGAAATTCCAGAAATTCCCACAAAACCCGATGTTCCCACAGAGACTAACAATGCTCCTGTAGTGGGTCAAATTTATATTAACCAATTATTATGTACTTTATTCCCTGAACGCCAAGCATTTAATCAATCTCAAAATAATTCTTCACAAAATTCTACTGATAAAAATAAATAACTATTAGAGAGATTACCGATATTTTAGATACATCTACCCTCTCATTCCTTTAATAGTAAAATTAACCTTGATAACCCTTGAATTTAGTCGTCAAAATTTTTACTATGCTAAGTCGTCTTATAGCTTTTGTAATGAGTGTGACTTTGCTTTTGTTTGCTTATCCTAATACAACCAAAGCAGATACATTATCGGACAAAACCACATTTATTGTTTATGGTGATTTACCTTACATGATCACCTTAGCTGATGGTAGAACCGATGAAGAAGTTTTATTTGAAGAGATTATTCCCGCTATTAATGAACATGAGGAAGTCCCTTTTGTTATTCATGTAGGTGATCTCAGTCGACCTGAATATACTTGTTCTGATGAGTTACTACAATCATTTAAGGACGTTTGGGACAATGATATTGATAAACCGATCTTTTATACCCCAGGGGACAATGACTGGACAGACTGCGACAGAGAAAAATTAAGCAACCCCCAAAGCGAGTTAGCAAGGTTGGCATCGGTTCGGAAAATCTTTTTTAGTGAACCGAAAACCCTTGATCGTGAGTGGCAATATGAACAAAACTCGGATCTTCCAGAAAATGCACTTTGGATCTATGACGGAGTTTTATTTGTCACCGAACATATGATTGGTACAAATAATGGTCGGGATGAGATTTTGCAAGATGATCCAGCAACCATTTTAGCTGAGGTGGACAAACGAGATCAAGCAAACAGAGAATGGCTTGACCATGCCTTTAATCTTGCTCAAAATAATAATGTTGAAGCGGTGGTTCTTGCCAGTCATTTAGACCCCTTTGGCACTGAAAATGGGGAAAATGACGCTTTTACACGGTGTACTAATAAACCTGCTTATGCACGATTTTGCCAGCAGATCCAAACCTTTGCCCATAAGCTCCAAAAACCCATATTATACGTTCATGGAGACACCAATGCTTATTGTTATGATAAGCCCTTCAACGCAGAATTAGCCCCTAATATTTGGCGATTAAACGCTCCTGGAGACATAAAATACATTGATGCTTCCTTGATCTCTTATGATCGTTCTAATCAGGATCTTCCCTTTGAAGTAACAGGGTTACTCTCAGGAGAAGTTCCCCCCGAAATTTGTGATTATAGTCGGTAAACTTTCAATAAAAATAACTTTTGATAAAGCTAAGAAAAGAAAATAATGTTTTAAACAGTTGATTAACAATTTAATAACATAAAAAAAAGACATGGAAGAATTATTTACATTAAAAGAATTATTGCTGTCAGGAAATGTGACGGATGCTTTAGTATTGGTTGAGGAATTGACAGAAATGAGCAAAGATGATAAGCTCAATAAGATTTTTAGTTTTGGTAAAATTCTGCTTTTACATCTTATTAAACAAGCAGCAGAAAAAAGAAAAACACGCTCATGGGATTTATCTATTGCTAATGCAGTCAAAGAAATTCAACGAACCAATAAAAGAAGTAAAACTAAGGGATATTATCTTACTAAAGAAGAGTTAGAAGAGACGCTAGAAGATGCTTATGATTTAGGTTTAAAAGCTGCAGCAAAAGAAGCTTTTGAGGGAAGATATGAAGCTAAAGAACTTGCATAAATAGTTAATAAAAAAGCAATTATTGATGAAGCAATAGACTTGATTTATAGTTAATTTTATTTTTTATTTATCGGTATAGTCTAACACAAATGAAATCAATTCTTGTAAACAATGTTAAATAACTCTTACAAATTTACTATTTTTACTAAATAGATTATCATATTATTAGAAGTCAAAAAATACTTGCTATGACTACTATATTAGATTTAAAACCGCTAATTAATTTGACATCAGAAGATTTTTATCAACTCTGTCAAATTAATCGAGACATACCCTTAGAATTAAGTCGTAATGGAGAGTTGATTATTATGTCACCTGTTGGTGGAGAAAGTGGAAATCAAGAAGCTAGTTTAATAACTGATGTAAGTATTTGGAATCGTCAAAATAAGTTAGGATTTGTATTTAGTTCATCTACTATTTTTGATTTACCTAACGGGGGTAAACGATCTCCTGATGTTGCTTGGATAAAGAAGGAAAGATGGGAAAGTTTAACTCTTCAACAAAGGCAAAAATTTCCCCCTATTTGTCCTGATTTTGTGATTGAATTACGTTCTCCTAGTGATAGATTAAAACCGTTACAAGACAAAATGCAAGAGTATTTAGACGCTGGTTTAAGATTAGGATGGTTAATTAATCCCCAAGATAATAATGTGGAAATTTATCGTCCGAATCAATCAGTAGAAGTTTTAAGTTTACCTGTTTCTTTATCAGGGGAAGATGTTTTACCTAATTTTAATTTATTACTTGAATAGTTGAGGATAAATAATCATAACTTTAAAGGGTATTTAAAAGGATATCCTGGATTATAAATCACTTAAAATGGAGTTAGTTGTCGTTTAGTTTATGATAATTTATAAAAAATAAACACCTAAATGAGTATTGATTTTAAGTTTTGCATAATATGATCTTGCTTATGAAAAAGCTAGGAAAAGAAAACAATAAATACTTAATTTTCTGTTGATAAATGTTGACAAACAGTTTCTAAAGGTAAATCAAGTGCATGAGAAATTTGTTCATAAGTTAATCCTAATTTTAATAATCTAGGAATGGTTTCTAATTTTGTTTTATTTTTAACTGATTTAATCAGATTTTCTGCTTCTCCTATAAATTTTTTCATCTCTTCAAACTCTGGACTATAATTTGCATACATTGAGCCAAAATTTATATTATTAATTTGAACATTGGTTCCTGTAATTCTATCAACTATAGAACGAAAATTACTTTTATTTATATCTTCATCTAAAACATCTGACAGGAGTTGCCAAAGTTTATAACCTTCATCTTTAATATGGCCTTTGCTACGGTGAATATTTTCGCCAATCTCATTATATTTTTGTCCGTTTAAAACCCCTTTTAAAATAGAAATTTGTAGATCATTAAGATGCTTTCCTGTGTGAGAAGCGACTAATTCATCTAAATATTCAATAGCTTTTTGTGCATCCATAGTTTGTTGTCAACCTATTCTATTTCTCTAATTGTCATTCTGAGGAATGAGGAATCTCCATAGTCTATTATCAGCTAAAATCAGTCTTTTTTCACACTTAATTTTAAACACTATCAAAAAATATAATAACTATTAGTTAAATTATATGAAACCAAATAAACCTAATATTTATTCTCAGTTTACTTGTTTTATGACCAAAAACATCTTAAAATCTGTTTATTTAGAAGTAAAAAAATAAAGTAAATTACCGTCTTTATCCGTCCTTATTTTATTGTAATTTGTAACTTAATTTGTGTATTGTTTAACTTATGTATACAATATTAAGTTTATCGATAAAAATGAAACAATTATTTACTTTATCTCGCTTCAATGTAACATTACTTTCTAGTTTGTCAACTGCATCTATTTTATGGACTAATACAGTATTAGCAGGTACAATTACCCAAAATGGTAGCGAACTTTTCAATAATCCTAATGTTTCTTTTCCGACAATAAATCCTAGTTTAATTGATAATACATTGAGGTTTGGTACAGGTAATGTTCTGGGGGAAACCATGTTAAGATGGGATTTATTTCCAGCTAATAGTTTAACTTCTACCAGTCCAACAACGACAATACAAATTACTGCTAATATGCAGAGGTTAATAAGTGAAGATCCATTGACTCCACAGGATTGGGACCCAGCAATTTATCTTTGGGATGGAACAAATATTGTTGGAGGTATATTTGGGGATAATCTAGGAGGAAGTTTTAGAAGTGTGGAAGGAACTTCTAATGGGACTTTTAATAATTTTATATCTGGACCTTTGGTGAATGCAGGAACTATTTTTCCTATCGGGAGTTCAGGGGATATTAATGTAGATTTTGAGTTAGGGGAAACATCTACAAAAGTAACCTTATCGTGGTTAGGAGGAAGTCTCCCCTTTATGACCAATAATTTTGATCGAACTCAATCTTTATCTCTTTTAATTGCTCGGAATGAAGTTCTTGAACAATATGGTATAAACAATATTAACATTGAATCCGTATCTGAATCTCCTGAAACCATTCCTGAATCTTCTAATATTGTAGCCTTATTTGTATTTTTAGGTTTAGGATTATTTGTAATTAAGAGGAAGTAAGATATCTCTTTATAATTAACGTTTTTTGGTGTATTACCCTATGCTAATACACCCTACAATTATCTTAGGATTTACTAAATAAAACATTGCATAAGGACTTAATAATATTAAGCTTCTACAGTATTCTCAAAGTCATAATATATGCAATTATTACATCAATTACTTTTTCTATAAACTTGATCATGACTACCAATATCAATTAACAAAATGATTATTTCTAAACATTCTCCATCTTCGGAAAAACTAAAAATAATTCGGCAATCATAAGTCACAGAACAAGACCAAAAACCTTCTAAATTACCACTTAACTTATGAGACTTCAAAGATGGTATAAATGGATTTTCTGCTAATTGTCTAAGTACATTAAAAATTTTGGGTTTTAACTGAGGATTTTTCTTAATTAGCTTTTTAAACGAACGCTTAAACCCTTCACTCCAGATAAGATCCATTATTAATCCTCATTCAAATCAGCAATCAAATCTTCTACTGTTCCCCTTTTTGCTGTTCCTGTAGCGATCGCCTCTTTTAATTCCTTAAAATTAGCCAAAATTTCTTTTTCTCTTGCTTCATCCCGATATTTATGAAAGATTTCTAATAATAAATCTTGTTCATCCTGTGATAAACCTTCAAAAGATTTGATCATTTCCTGCAAAGTCATCATTCCACCTCTTTATTTCTGATGAAAATTAGTTCATTCTTATTGTAACAAAACCTTCGGATGTTAATCTTTAGCTATTTTAAACATGATCCTACTATAAATATATACATCACCTCTCAATTACTAAAAATTTTAATCTATAAATTAAAGAAAAATTGAGTCTATTCCTTTCACCAAATTAGAGCTAAATCTAATCTGAATTCGGGTAAAATATCCTCTCCTGATAGGGTTTGAGGACTATCTAATACTTCTTTTTCTTGTCCTTGACGATATATTTCTACTTGCTTTTTTTCAGGGTTAATTAACCACCCGAACTTTACCCCATTATTCATATATTCTTGCATTTTCTTTTGAACTTCCTTTAAAGAATCGGTTTTAGACTTGAGTTCTAAGACAAAATCTGGTGCAATGGGTGGAAACTTCTCTTTTTCTTCTTGTGTTAATTTATCCCATCTTTCTTGTTGAATGTAAGCCACATCTGGAGAACGATTACTCCCTAAAGGAAGTTTAAAACCGGTAGAAGAATCGAAAATTTGTCCTAATTTTTTCTGACGATTCCATATACCAAAATCGGTAATTAAATCAGCATTTCTTTTCCCCGTTTCTCCTCCTGTGGGCGACATAATAATGATTTCTCCATTTTGATTTTGTTCTAACTTTAACTCAGGGTTATTACAACAAAGTTGAAAAAACTGTTCATCGTTAATCTTGGTAATGACATCAAAATTAATAGTGTAAGCATTCATCCTGATATCTCCGCATTCTTTCTTTGACTAAACAATTATGATAACAAAAATAAATAGAAACATGAAATATCATTTTATAAACAACAAAAAAGCACCCCCAGAAATGGGGGTGCTTTTTTATTAATATTTAGTTGTTATCAAGGAATTAACCATTGATTACAGGAGCAGATACAGGCTCAGCAGAAGCTAAGTCTAAGGGGAAGTTGTGAGCGTTACGCTCGTGCATTACTTCCATTCCGATTCCTGCACGGTTTAAGACATCAGCCCAGGTTCCGATTACACGGCCTTGAGAATCAAGGATAGACTGGTTGAAGTTGAAACCGTTTAAGTTGAAGGCCATTGTGGATACACCCATTGCGGTGAACCAGATACCGATTACAGGCCATGCACCTAAGAAGAAGTGTAAAGCACGGCTGTTGTTGAAGGAAGCGTATTGGAAGATTAAACGACCGAAGTAACCGTGAGCAGCTACGATGTTGTAGGTTTCTTCTTCTTGTCCGAATTTGTAACCGTAGTTTTGAGATTCAACTTCGGTGGTTTCACGAACTAAAGAAGAGGTTACTAAGGAACCGT
>JBFRWO010000341.1:0-9214 GCA_051439625.1 Crocosphaera sp.
TACCTCCCCCTAAAAGGGAAGAGGATTGATAAAAATGAATATTTTTGTCTTTTTTCTCCTTTAAAGGAGAGGTTTTAAACCGAATTAATTAATTGTCAATTATCAATTATCAATTATCCATTGATAAAGTTGGTAGGAAAATTCTGACGGAACGCCATTTAGTTAATAATTCTTGATAATAATTATCGTCTGGAATTCGGGCTAAATTTTCTACTTTATCGATGACTTCTGTTAATTGCTCTTTTGTAATAAAGTTCCAAATTTCCCCCCTAACTTGACTATCATCAAAGTTTTCATCTAGAATAACTTTAGCAACTTGTGAGAGTTGTAAAGCAGCACAATCTAAGTCTTTTATAGTGCGTAAACGTTCTTTTTTTCCTTCTCGTTCGGATTTGGAGAGTAGGTTTTTAACTAATATTTCTAAAATCTCTAAAACGTCATCAATAGCTGTCGCTTCTAAAACATAGACAAAAGCGACTAAAGTAGCGATTCTCTTAGCCGTTGGCATTCGAGTAATGGCTTGGACTCTAACGGTACAAGCTCTTTGAGCCAAAGACTTTAAACGGATAGATGGAATGTTAGAAGTATCTAATGAACCAATTTCTAAAGCCTTAATATTTTCGAGTTTATTCAAAGCTTTTACTAAGGAAAGACTGCTACTACGAGTAGGTGAATTCCGCCATTGCTCCAAAAGGGTTTGACGACTTGTTTCTTTGACAATCAGTAATAACTCTAGTTCCTGAATTTGTTTTTTATTTGGTAATTTGGAGACTTTTATAAATAATCTTTGCTGAACTCTTTCTCTAATGCTAGAAATCAATTTAGCTAAAGTAGTAACTCCAGGCAATAAAATTTTATTTTCTAATAATTGTGCGGTAGTGACATCAAATAAAATACTAGGACTTTCTGCACTTACCCAAGCTCTTTCATATAACCAACGAATCAGTCGCCAATGCTCCGGTTGTGATTGAAAATCGCGATAACCATAATGGTGTTTTATTTCTTCGATATGTTCCCAGTGAGTTCTGATTCTTTTTAGATAACGAGATAAGCAATTAGTCTCAGTAATATTTAACTGATTGGCTAAATAATTAATTACATTAACAGGTACATCAAGAGGATTACTCAAAAAAGTCCCTAAAAACCTTACTGTACCAAGCTGTATGGCAAAACCTAAACGATTATGGTCGCCACGTCTTTTTTTGACTAACTGTAACGCTTGGTCGTCTAAATGAAAATAACGAGCTAATTGTAACCCCGTTGGTTCTCCTACATAACGTCCATAATTAGCTTGATATTCTTCGGTCAGAAACCGAATTGACATGGCTTTTTTCCTTTTTTGTACCAATTAAACTATAGTCTATTTGGTACACTGAAAGGTAACGATACCATCAGGGTTTTAAGCACCTTGAGACGGGAGGGTTTAAATGGTACAGAAGGTAGCTATTTACTGTCGTGTTTCGACTTCTGACCAGTCTTGTTCTCGTCAAGAACGGGATTTAATTGACTATGCTCAGAAGGCCGGTTATGAGGTGGTGGGGATTTGGAAGGAAACGATCTCTGGGGTTAAAAAGAAGCATCAAGAACGAAATAAAGTCATGGAGTTAGCCCAACATCGTGAGATTGAGGCGATTTTGGTGACTGAGTTAACTCGTTGGGGTCGTAGCACTTTGGATTTGATTCATACTTTACAGGATTTGAGTCACTGGGGAGTTTCTTTGATTGCTCAAACTGGTACTCAGTTTGATTTGGATACTCCTCAAGGGAAATTAATTGCTTCGATTATGGCTTCATTAGCTGAATTTGAGCGAGATTTGCTACGAGAGCGAGTTCGTTCCGGTTTAGCTGCGGCTAAAGCTAAGGGAAAAAAGTTAGGTCGAAGACCTGGACAACGCATCAAGTCAGATCGTCTTGCACCTAAAGTTTTAAAGATGGTTGAGCTTGGATATTCTTATCGTTCTATTGCTTCTCAACTTCATTTGAGTAAGACTACTGTAGCGGAAATTGTTAAACGACATCGAATGTCTAAGAAGGATTTGAATAGCAGTAATTGAAATGCTTCTCTGGCAAGGCTTTTAGGCTTAACGGCACTTTTCTCTCAGTTGCTACTCAAACGCCTTAAATAGCTTGGTTTTGAAGCGATCGCAAAGACTCCTAAAAATCAAAACCTAGACAGTCACTAGGTTTCAAGGCTTACGGATATTTTCAGCTACAGCAATTCTACCCTATAGCATTACTATCATAAAACGAAATTAACCAAAAGTCAAGAATCTGGCAAATTTGGGCAAAATCAGGAAAAACGAAAATTTTGTTAGGGTTTGTAACAATAGCTTTTTGATAAGTATATTAAATAAAAAGTTTGTTATAAAATAAGCTTACCTTAATTAAATTCCACAAACTAGCAGCTCATTGATTTTAATCTTTGCTATCCTCAAAAAGTCTTGTTATATTAAGAAAAAATACAAAAAATTATCAAAATGCAAACTATAGATAAGCAAAATCTCAACCCTAATAATAACATATCTTCTCTATCTTCTCCTTCTATGGAAGAACAAAAAAAAGAGAAAATAGGTAAAAAAGTAGCTGTAATTGGTTGTGGTTATGTGGGAAAAGCTGTGGCCAGTTATTGGTATCAACAGGGTTATATTGTAACAGGAACCACTACCAGAGAAGAGAAAATTTCGGACTTAGAAAATATCACTCATAATCCTATTGTTATGAATGGAAATAATTTAGAGGAAATGGAAAAAGTTATAGAAAATCAAGAGACAATTTTAGTTAGTATTGCACCCATTAGCGATCGCCAAGTTAGTGCAGAAGTTTATGAACAAACTTATATACCCACAGCGAAAAATTTAGTTAATCTATTAAACAATAATTCAACAGTTAAACAGGTTATTTATCTTACCAGTGGTTCCGTTTATGGAGACAAAAAAGGGGAATGGGTAGATGAAAATTCACCTTTGGATACTGAGAGTGATTATGGCAAGGTTTTAGTAGAAGCAGAAAACATTATTTTAGGGTTAAACAGAGAGGATATTAAAGTTTGTTTGTTACGTTTAGGGGGTATTTATGGACCTGGTAGAGAGTTAGACAAAAGACTAGGAAGAATGTCCGGTAAAACTTTACCAGGAAATGGAAAAAATTACGTTGCTTGGATACATTTAGAGGATATTGTTAAGGGAATTGAATTTGTACACGAGAAGGGATGTCATGGTGTTCATAACTTAGTCAATGATCTGAAATTAAACAGCAAAGAGTTGTGTGATTTAATCTGCGATCGCCTACAATTAGAAAGAGTTTATTGGGACGAAAGTAAACCTTCATTTAGTTCTTTAAATGCACGAGTAGATAACAGTAAAATTAAACAAGAAGGGTATCAATTTATTTATGGAGATACCCTAATTTAAACCATAACAATGATTACTTTAACTCATATCTTTGTAGAGTTAAAGATTGAAACTTCCCGGTTGCATCATAACTGGGAATTAATTGTTGCATTTCGCTTTCATTAATTAACCAATTAACAATACAATCAAAAGAAGTTCCAATAGTTACTTTTTCGGGACAGCTAATAGAAACACCATCAGGTAAATAGAAGAATTTATGTCCTTTCCTATCCCAACTAAATTGAGTAGAAATAGGTTCAGAAATTTCTAAATTAGAAGTAATGCTTATAGATGTTCCTTGCCAATTTTTGTCTAGATTTCGTTGGGATAATTGTTCTAAATCTGTTGACCAATAGGAAGAAGGATAACCACTAGAATCTTCTCGAATATTAGCAGTTCTGAATAAGTTTCCTTGGTCATCATAAACGATACCAACACTATGTCTGAGACTTTGGTATCTAAAAAATAACTCCATTGCAAAATAAGCTTCTGATTTTAACTGAGTTGTTGCCCAAATAGAATGACCAGAAGGAAAGAAATAACCCCGCATTAACTCAGCTTGAGGATGAAACATCCCATCCAATAAACTATTTTCTTTCTGATTAAAATTCCACCTTTGTTCTTTAACATCATCTTCAGCATAAATATATTGATTTAGCTGATATATTTCTGTATTGTCAGCATTACCTTCAAAATGTCTCAGACTACGAAATGACTCCATCACTTCTCCTGTGGGAGTATATCGCGTCCAAATGCCATGCCAATCATATAAATGTTGATCGGTAAAATGTTGCCAGTTTTTCTCTTTAAGATCGATCATTTTATTTCCTCAAAAAACTTGAATTATTTGCTCAATTACGAGTGTAATCTCGTTCAAACTTAATTTTTACTTGTTCAGCGACAACCGCTAAAGCAACGGAAAACAGAGAGGCAGCAACCACAAAATATTTAGGCCAAGAATAGTCTAAAATCAAAGCGATCGCAGCTAAAACAATAGCAACTGCGATCAATACTTTTTTTATTTTCTTGGTATTTTCATAAGCTTGACTACAAGAACCACATATTTCTGTGTGACGAGTTAATCGGGTTCCTAGATTCACTGATTTATAATCAATATTATGAGAGGTTTCATAACCTTGATAAGACGGAAAGGAGGAACCATATTTATCCAACCATTTACGGTATTCAACTACGAAAATATCAGATGTTTTGAGAGGTAAATAAAGTTCTTTGAGACTTTTTTGTAAACGCTTGGTTTGTAATTCTTGTCCTACCACAAGAGATAAGTCTTCTTCTAAAAATTTATTTCGAGACCAATGTTCAAACCAGCGAGGTTGCAGTTTAAATTTCCAGCTTGGAGTATTGGTGTAGTTTCTGATCAGAATCCTACAGCAACTCTTTCCTGATGGTAAAGAATAAAGACCTGCACCACTAATCCTTTGTGGAGTTTTATTTCTATAGGTAACTAAATTAGGAGCAATAAAATTTAAGCTTATCCAATGTTTATGAGGGGTTTTTGTTAGGCAATATCTCCCCTCAATTCCTTTAACTGATAGATTAAGAATCTCCATCTCTAAAGGTTGAGCAAGTCCTCTCATATTCCATGAGCCATTATGACTGATAAAAATATGCGAAGGATCGATGACATTTCCAATAAAAAAAGTTTGATCGTAAGGAAGATCCATTACAACGTCTGAGCTAATAACAGCAGGATCATCTAAATCAGCAACCGTTGGAATATTGTTTTGCTCAGCTTTTTCTGGTGTTCCTGCCCATATCCAAACCATTCCTTGAACTTCAGCAACAGGATAAGATTGAATACAGGCAGTTGCAGGAATTTTAGTGTCTTCTGGTAATTGTGGAATATGTAAACATTGACCTTGCTCACCAAATTGCCAACCATGATAAGAACATTCTATTTTGCCGTCAATTATCTCTCCATCTGAGAGTTTAGCAGCGCGATGGGGACAAAAATCCTTGAGACATATTAACTTCTTTTCCTCATTTCTAAATAACACTAAAGGTTCATCATACAAAGAAAAAGCATAAGGACGATCTTTGGGTAAGTCTTGCACAAATGTTACAGGATACCAGCATTCTTTCCAGTTAAACTGCTCCTCTGTTTCTGATAGTAATGAAGTTGCTGTTATTTGTTCTGTTGTCGGTTGCTTGGAAGCTAGTGTCATCAGTAATTTTTAAAGTAAGGGATGAAAAATTAAGATAATCTCTCTATAATATAGCTTAAAGAACATAATAAACTTATATTGCACAACAAATCTCAAAGTTATGACACAAAAAGTAGCAATTGTCACCGGAGGAACTCGTGGTATCGGTTTTGGTATTTCTCAAAAACTGGCCGCAGATGGATATCATTTGATTCTGGGGTTTAATAGTAACGAAAACGCCGCAGAGGAAGCCAAGAAATCATTACAAGCTGAATATAAAATCAAGGTATATACTGTCAAAGGTGATGTTGCTGAAGCAGAAACAATTGATAAATTTTTTGTTTGTTTAGAAAACAATTTTGACGGTAAATTAACAGCATTGGTTCACAATGCAGGGTTATACTTAGGTATGACTACAAATCCTGCATCAGAAGAAGCTAAAGCAGCAGCAGATCAACAAAGTAAATTATTAGCTGATGGAAATTTTACCAGTCTGGCACAATACGAATATTATCAAAATGTTTACCCTAAATGTTTTATTCTTTGTGTAGAAAAAGCAGTTAATTATATGGAAGATGGCAAGGGTTATATTGTAGCAACTTCTTCCCCTGGATGTAATATGAATCAAACCCCAAAACTCTCTTATATTTTGCCAGGAACAGGGAAAACTGTGGTGGAATTTTTAACTAGATATTACGCTAAAATATTAGCAGCAAGACAGATTACTGTTAATGTTGTTATTCCTGGGTTTACGAAGACAGAAGCTTGGAATAGTGTAACCGAAAAATTTGGTGGAGTCGATAGTGAAATGATGCAGGAAACAATTAAAAATACACCGATGCAACGCTGGTGTTCACCTCAAGAAATTGGTCAAGTTGTTGCCTTTTTATGTTCCCCTAAAGCTGCATTTATCACAGGAGTTGCTTTACCCATTGATGGAGGATTACATTTACAGTAAATTCAGATATTTAACTTTGTAATAAGGTCCAAAAATAGCCATCAGGAGCAACAAAAGAAAAGCTTTTTTCTGCAAACTCATTAACAAGAGTTTCTGTAATTTCTGTTGCTTCACTATTACTAACTTTTTGATGATATGAATCAATATCAGTAACTTTTAAAGTATATAAAGAGGTTCCTAAACAACCAGGACGAGAATATTCCTGCTTATTCTCTAAATTTCCTTCCAGACGTAACACTTCAAAATTGCCTGAGTGAATTTTATTTTTTTCTTTCAATTCATAACCAGGAGCAGTAAAATAAGTGTTAAACATTCTTTCATCAGGATTATCTTTTTTCACCTCCAGTATATTACGAGAAGCGAGACTATATCCACTTTCAACATTATCCACAGTACGAACTAATCCTAAGACTTGATTATAAAAATCTAAGGTTTCATCCTCACAGTCAACAATGAGTCCAGCATGAACAAATTCAGATGCTTTAAAATGAGAATCTGGATTAACAATACCAGAATTAAGCCGATGATAATCATGACGTTGAAAGATAACTTGTCGGGTTAAGGGTTGAATTAAAACCATTTCATGAACACAGGGGTTAGCTTGAGCAAATGGGGTAAAATCTTCAGGACGATTAATTAAATTGCGTTGCGGAGGAACATAATATATCGGAAGTCCCAAAGCTTGTGCATCTTCTGCATGATTAGCAACATTAAACACATCTAAACATAAAGATGTTCCCCAACGACTTCCTACTACTTTTAAAGGACTTAATCCTAATCCTTCATTCACAGGATTATCCCAAATCATCAGACGTAATAAACTTCTGTCTGTGACCTTATTCTGAAGACGCAGAGAACGAACATTAGAGTCAACCCCATACAACTTTTTAGCTGCTTCTCTATCCAGGTTTCCAGAGAGATTAACCGTAAACCCAAACTTGTCCCAATAATTGATTAAATTGCTTTCATCTGCTGCTGTGATACCGATCGCAATTTCATATAATCCGCTAATGGATGGATTTGTCATTGATTAATACCTAAAAAATCTATATCCACTATAATATAGTCAACAATTTTTATCTGAACAATATTATGAATCTACAACTTAAAAATTGGGATAATTTCTGTAACTATCATACTGGAGATTGGAAAGGAACAAGAAAACGTTATTCTCCAGACAGTAAAATTATTGAAACTTGGGATGTGATTACTCATCTTCATGTGAATCAAGATCAAAGTGAAATAACCCACCAGGATGAATTATTTTATAGTGATGGAAGCAATGAAGTTAAGAACTATGGTATTTATAAAAAACCTCAAACCAGTGCTTTATTCCTAGATAGTACCTTTTGTTGGGGTTCTAAAATAGTGAACCCTGATTCAATTTTTATTTTTGAATTTGGTTTTCGACATAAAGACAAAAGAGTTCTTTGTTATTTTCGATATGATGAAACTGGAAATTTAGAATATAGTTCTACCGGAATCGAATATTTGAACAATAAAGATACTCAACAAAATAAAAATAATTATCCTGAACTTAAAAAAGCCGATCAAACCTGGATAGGAAGTTTACAAAAAATGACGACTGAAAAGGTTATTTCTGAACCAATAAAAACTTATTGGAAATCAATCAAGGAATTGAATAAAGATTATTTAATACAAGACCTCGGTGATAATATTATCGCAACTTGTCCCAAAATAATAGCGCAAAATCAATCATTTTTAATTGGAGTTGATTGGCAAATTAATGATCAATTACTCAAACGAGGAATTGTGTATTATGAAGCATCTGAGTTGAGTTATTTCACTGTTCAAACATTTACACCTGTAAATTAATTGAATTTTAAATTATCCCAAAAAACTAAGTTATTATGTCTGAAATAAAAAATTTTGTTCCTTTTACTTCATTATTAATTGCTGCTGAACGTGCAATAGAAACAGAACGAGAAAATGCTCTATTTAAAGACCCCTATGCGAGAAGATTAGCAGGAGAAGAAGCTTTTTTAGCATTAGATCCTAAGAAAAATATCATTACAAAACAAAAAGGAAGACCCTATATACCTGTTCGTACTCGTTTCTTTGATGATTTTTTAATTAGGTCAGCTTCTCAGTGTAATCAAATCATTATTTTGGGTGCAGGAATGGATACTAGAGCATTTCGTTTAAATTTGCCAGAAAATACCCATATTTATGAAATTGATCAACCAGAAGTTTTAGATTATAAAAATACTATACTTCAAAATGTTTCTCCTAACAATAATTGTCATAGTATTAAAGCTGATTTACGATTTCCTTGGATTCATTTATTATTAGAATCAGGATATTGTCAAGATCAACCTTCTATTTGGTTATTAGAAGGTTTGTTATATTACTTAACTGAAATCGAAGTTAATCAACTCCTAAAAACAATTTCTGATGTGAGTGCTAAAAATAGTTATATAGCTGCTGACTTAGTTAACCGAAAATCATTAGAAGGTGATACTAAAATTAGACAACATTGGTGTTCTGGTTTTGATGAACCAGAAACCCTATTTGCTGATCATGGTTGGAGAGCATCAGTGGTTCAACCTGGAGATGAAAATGCTCATTTTGGAAGGTATATCAATAAATTACCTCCCCGTCATATTCCTAATGTTAAACGGGTCTTTTTTGTAACTGCAAAGAAACAATCATAGTTGTAGTTTTTGAATAAAAGGTAAAGT
>JBFRWO010000342.1:0-6275 GCA_051439625.1 Crocosphaera sp.
TTAAATGTCTGCCACTTGAAGTTAACAATCAAGGATGGCGAATTGAGAAAAAAGGTGATACTTATTCAGTGGCTTTCTCAATTATTAGAGGAGTTAAAAAGCGCATTCCTTTAGCTATTCATCAATCTAGTCATGCAGATACTTTAGACAAAATCATAGCAAAAGACGCCAAGAAAGGTAGTCTTAAGTTATGGAAATCTAAGAAAAATATCTGGTATGTTTTGTTGTCAGTATCAATGGATGTTCCTGATGCTGAACCAGTTAAAAATTGGATTGGAGTAGATAGAGGTCAAAATCAAATTGCTGTTGCTTCGTTGCCTGATGGGTTTGGAAAGTTTTGGAATGGTCGTCAAATTAAACATTTAAGACGACGTTATCAAAAACTTAGAAAACAACTCCAAAAAGCCAATAAGCAGAAGGTAATTAAACGGCTCGAATCTAAAGAAAGACGAATCATAACCTATATTAACCATTGCATTTCTAAACATTTGGTTCAGTTGGCTAAAGACTATAGTATGGGATTAAGGTTTGAAGATTTATCTAATATTAGACAAACTTCAAAGCAATCGAGAAAAGTTAGGTCTGACGCTGGAAATAATCGCCATACTTGGTCATATTTTCAGTTGGAAACCCTAACTCGTTATAAAGCTATCAAAAATGGTGTACCTTTTGAATTAATACCAGCACCTTATACTTCTAAATCTGATCATCGCAACGGTGTGATTGGGAAAAGAAATGGACATTGGTTCCGAGGTTTTGACGGTTATCAATGTAATAGCGATTGGAATGCTAGTCAAAATATAGGTCAATGGCTAGGTTTTTCGTGTCCTTTAGACCTTCAGAAAACTGTATTTGTAATGGATGCAGGCGGTTTAAAGGATGGGGTCAATGGGAGTCCCCCGAACTAGAGTAATGTCTAATCAGGTGGATTTATCCCCTGATTAGATAACCTCTAGAATCCCTGCGGTTTTAACCCAGGGAGTCTCAACACGTTTCACTTTTGAACCTGTAGGGTTCAACTATGTGTTAGGCTAAACATTGTCTTTTACAAATGAAAATTTATACTATGATTGATAAAAATCAATGATAAGGACAAGAAAATTTTCGGTTAGCCCCCTTTTCAAATTGTTACAAAACTTCATATAATAGCAGAAAGCACACCTGAGTATTTATTCTTAGTTTATGGTTATTCCTGAAATTCCCTGGCTGACAGCCATCATCCTCCTGCCTTTAGTAGCCGCTTTTGCCATTCCTTTGATACCCGACAAAGAAGGAAAGACAGTCCGTTGGTACGCCTTAGGGGTGGGTTTATTAAACTTCGCGTTAACGATATACGCCATTTCCAACCAATACGACTTCAACAAAAGTGGGTTTCAACTAGAAGAAACCTATGCTTGGGTTCCCCAACTCGGCTTAAACTGGTCAGTAGGTATCGATGGCTTATCCATGCCTTTGATTGTTTTATCAGGACTGATTACCACCTTAGCCTTACTAGCATCCTGGAAAGTGCAGAAAAAGCCTCGTTTATTTTATTTTCTGATGTTAGTGCTATATAGCGCACAAATAGGCGTATTTGCCGCACAAGACTTATTATTGTTCTTCTTTATGTGGGAACTAGAGTTAGTCCCCGTCTATATATTAATTTCTATCTGGGGTGGCAATAAGCGTCTTTATGCAGCCACCAAATTTATCTTATATACTGCCCTCGCTTCAATCTTTATCTTAGTCGCAGCCCTAGCTATGGCATTCTACGGTGACACAGTTACCTTTGACATAGCCCAGTTAGGAATGAAAGAATTTCCTCTGAGCTTACAAGTATTAGCTTATGCTGGTTTCTTAATTGCATTTGGGGTAAAACTGCCCATATTTCCCCTACATACTTGGTTACCCGATGCACACAGCCAAGCATCTTCCCCTGTCTCCATGATATTAGCCGGCGTTTTGTTAAAAATGGGGGGTTACGGCCTAATTCGCTTCAACATCGAAATGTTACCAGATGCTCACATTAAGTTTGCTCCCTTACTACTAATTTTAGGGGTGGTTAACGTTGTTTATGGAGCATTTACCGCCTTTGGCCAAACTAACCTCAAACGTCGTCTTGCTTCTTCATCCATTTCTCACATGGGGTTTGTCCTCATTGGTATTGCCTCCTTTACCGAGTTAGGCATGAATGGTGCTGTTTTACAGATGGTATCTCATGGTTTAATCGCCGCCGCCTTATTCTTCCTTTGTGGTAGCACTTACGAACGTACTCACACCCTGATGATGGACGAAATGGGCGGTTTAGCAGAGAAAATGCCCAAAACATTCGCTTTATTCACAGCAGCATCCATGGCTTCCTTAGCTTTGCCTGGAATGAGTGGTTTTGTCGCAGAATTAACCGTATTCTTGGGTGTAGCTAATAGCGATGTTTACAGTTCCACCTTCAAGACAGTGGTAATCTTTTTAACCGCAGTGGGTTTAATTCTCACCCCCATTTACCTCTTATCCATGTTACGGGTTGTCTTCTACGGAGATAAAAATCAAGGATTAACCTTACCCAAATTTAACTTAGATGCTAAACCCCGTGAAGTATTCATTACAGCTTGCTTGTTACTGCCCATCATTGGTATCGGGTTATATCCCAAGTTAGCCACCACCACCTACGATATTAAAACCGTAGAAGTGGCTTCCAAAGCGCGTTCCGCTTTACCTACCATTGCTCAACAGCAAGAAATGTCCCGTCACAACAAAATCAGCGAAGAATTAGCTTCAACTGTCCTTGTTGCTCCTGAAATTGATTAACCTTTCCATAACCGATAGGTGGTTAGATTTTCAAAAAGGCTAGGTTCCTAGCCTTTTTTTTTTTTTTTATTTATAATCTTATAGATACTTCATAAGAGTACGAAAAAAATAATTTTTGCCCAAATAAAAATTGGCAATTTTTGGTGTTAGACTATCGGATGAAGTTAACCACAGTCCCAGAGAACCTGGGATATTAAAAGCTGTGATTAAGTATTCTGTCGTATCCACTGTCAGTAAGACTTATTGCTAAATAATTGGTATAACTCCAGTGATAGCAGTAAAAACTGACTACCCTGACCTAACCATAAGGCCAAGAGATATCGGCAAAATTTAAGTATTACGTATAGTTAAATTGTCACTTTATTGTTTCGTGACAGTGAAAGTTTAGTGAATTTCAAAGGATGTAATCAAATGAAAAAACTCATCTTTGTTTTGTCGGAATGGGGTTATTGGGGAGAAGAACTCATTGGTCCTCTAGAAGTCTGTGATCAAGCTGGATACGAAATCACTTTTGTGACCCCAACAGGACAAAAACCAACTCCCTTAACGGTTAGTATGCAGCCTGGATTTACAGATCCACCCTTAGGCCGCTCCGTTACCTCAGAATATTACGCCCAAAAAACCAAAGAAGTCCACGAATCTGATCGTCTTAATAACCCAAAGAATTTACAAGACTGGTTTCCCCTTCGTCCCTACCCTAGTTCTGCCACCTATCTTAGGGATATGGAAGCTTATTATAAAACCCTAGACACCCTAACCAATGAAGAACTGATCAATTATGATGCGATGGTTATTGTAGGTGGTAGTGGAGCTTTAGTAGATTTAGCCAATAACCAAAGACTACACGATCTAATTCTCGGTTTTTACCGTCTAGATAAACCAATTGCTACAGAATGCTATGGTGTAAGTTGTCTAGCTTTTGCTAGAGACTTCCGCGAAAAAACCAGTATAATTTGGGGTAAGCACGTGACAGGCCATCCCATTGACTACGATTACATAGACGGTACCGGGTTTGAAGGTCCCCATGCGTTAGATGGTTCAAACACAGGTTTTGGTAATGGTTACATCAACTTCGGACCTCCCTTTTACCCCTTAGAATTTATTCTTAGAGATGCAGTGGGACCCGACGGCCAGTTTATTGGTCGAGTTGGCCACGAAACCTCCGTTGTTGTCGACTATCCCTTTATCACCAGTCGTTCCACTGCTTCCTCAGCAGAATGTGGAGAGAAGTTGATTGAAGTGTTAGAAAAAGGGCTAAAACGATACAACTGGTAAGCAACCTTGCGATAATTAATTAACAATTAACAATGGATAATTGAACCTAATTTTTTGCCCAGTTACCATATTCAATCTTTTATTTAGATTGGGTGATAAAAAAGCAAAATTTGTGTTATCTTACGAGAGACCAGAATCTTTATAAGGTACGGTAAAAAATTTTATTCCTAAATAATATTTATTTCCCGACCTAAAATAATCCGTATCATTTTTTTGCTTTTATGAAAGGATTAGGTGAATAATATGGTTAGATTGTAAAAGTCAGTTTGTTTACAGTCAAAAATAATAATAGTAGATAGGTTTTATACTTTAGTTACAGTTGTAATTAAAACTGTTGCCTGTTCATACTTCCCTATCAAATTTCTAAAATAGCTAGTTTTATAGAAGATAGAAGAGGTGAAGGAAACCTAAAACTTGTTCTAACTGTGGATACAAAGGACTAATTACTGTTATCACAAAAGGGATCTTGTTGCCAAAATTTGTTATATCAAATAGATAGAGATTTAAACGCAGCAAATAACCTAAAAAAGCTAGGTAAAGTTATTATCAATTATCCATTATCAATTGTCCATTGATAAGCAATGCGCTCCCCCAAAAATAGGAAAACTCATGACAGATAAAAATACAGGACGCTTTAAGATACTTGAACAGTTCCTTGCCGATGGAATTAATTATATGTTCGGCAACCCAGGGACTTCCGAAGAAGGATTTTTAGATGCCCTTTGGGACTATCCTGAGCTTAAATATATTCTAACCCTGCAAGAATCCGTAGCCGTTATGGCCGCCGATGGCTACGCCAGAGCCACCAAAAAACCAGCCCTGGTGCAAATTCATAGCACACCAGGATTAGGAAATGCGATCGGAGCCTTATATCAAGCTAAGCGGGGCCATTCTCCCTTAGTAGTGATTGGGGGAGACGCCGGGATTAAATATATGGCTATGGATGCACAAATGGCTGGAGATTTAGTGGCCCTTGCCGAACCCGTAACCAAATGGTCCACCCTAGTCATGGAACCATCATCCTTATTGCGGGTAATTCGTCGTGCCATCAAAATCGCTACCACACCCCCTATGGGTCCGGTCTATGTTTGCGTTCCGGTTGATATTTTAGATGCCCCAGTAGTGGAAGAAGTTCGTCCCACTTCCTTGCCTTCTACCCGAGTGATTCCTGATGAGGAACTGATACAACAAGCAGCCTCTCTTTTGGCATCGGGTAGCAAACCCATGATTTTTGTAGGTGATGGTATTGCCTATTCTGGGGCCCAAGCAGAGTTAACCCGTGTTGCTGAACTATTGGGGGCTGAAGTTTGGGAAGCCGATGCCGGGGAATTAAACATGAGTCACACCCATCCCTTGTATCAAGGCTCAACCGGACATATGTTTGGTTATTCCAGTTTGCCCACCACCAGCAAAGGAGATGTCAATCTAGTTTGTGGAACTTATATGTTACCGGAAGTATTTCCCGAATTAGGGGATATCTTCAAACCAGGAGCAAAAGTAGTCCATATTGACCTAGATGCCTACGAAATCGCCAAAAATCACCCCGTTGATTTAGGTTTAGTCAGCGATCCAAAACTTACCCTAGCTAAGCTGGCCGCAGCCTTAGAAGGGATGATGACTGCTGAGCAAAAAGCCGCGGCCCAAGGCAGAACCGACGAAATAGGTCAGGCCAAAGAAGCGGCACATAAGGAAGCAGTAGCGGCTGATCAAGGGGTTCGGGAGTCATTTCCCTTGAAATTTTCCGCCTTTGCCCAAGTATTAGCCGAACATTTGCCCAAAGATGCTATGGTCTTCGATGAAGGGTTAACATCTACCCCCGACTTTACTCGCTATTTTCCACCTACCCTACCGGATCATTACTTTCTCACTAGAGGAGGTTCTCTCGGTGTGGGATTACCCGGAACAATTGGCGTTAAATTGGCTAATCCAGATAAGACTGTGATTGGTTTAGCCGGGGATGGGGGTTCTATGTACACAATACAGGCCCTATGGTCAGCAGCAAGGCATAATGTTGATGCGAAGTTTATCATCTGTAACAATCGTTCCTACAAACTACTACAGATTAATGTCTTAGCTTACTGGGAAGAACGAGGAATACCCGTTCATGAGTATCCCCTCAGTTTCGACCTCTCCAAACCTAATCTTAAGTTTCATGAAATGGCTAAAGCTATGGGGGTTGAAGCGGTGAGAGTGGAAAGACCAGAGGAAATTGAACC
>JBFRWO010000343.1:0-9798 GCA_051439625.1 Crocosphaera sp.
CTGCTGGTTACATCAATTTCTACTACTAAATCTGGTGCAGGATCTTCTGTTAAGTCAAGACGTTTTTTGCCTTGAACTGCATCGATGTTGTCAATGTAAAAACATTCATCTGGTTCTGCACCACTCAGTTTAGGGTGCTTGAAAGTAGTTGAACCTAATGGTTCGATCCGAAGTTCCAGTTCTTCAGCCATTGTCTCAACAAAGCGACCTACAACTTTCTTGAATCGTTCATGTTCTGGGGAAGGAGCCATAATTTCTAAATTGCCACGATTGTAAGTGAGTCGAAGACGGCGATCGCTCAATTCCTCAAGCAAGGTTTCGTAGGTCTGCCAGCTAATACCTGATAGGTGAATGATTTCAGTGATCGGCATCAGCAGAGTTGCAGTCATCGGATAATTCCTCGTTCTAACGGATTTTGAATAATTAACAATGGATAATGAAGATAAACCCGTGATTAACCACAGGTTTTATCTTCATTGATAAGCTTTTTTAACGTCTACGTCTCACACTACGGGAACGGGAACGACTGCTACTACCAAACCCTGACCGTCTTTGAACGTTAGATCGGGACTTACCGCTATTTTGTAAGCGACTGGAACCAAACCCGGAACCACTGGACTTACTCGCATTAGGAGACTTTCTGTTACGGGTGCTAGTGGAACCAGAAGAGGAACGGTTAAGGTTTCCTGTGGTGCGTAAGGTTTGACGATTTTTTACGGCTGGAGGTGGTGCATTATACTTACTTTGATAGCTTTGATTCGCTTGGGTGAAAGTATTGCCATAACCACCATAACCGGTCATCACACCTCCGGGTTGGTACATAGGAGGAACATAGTATCGAGGGCTAAATAATAAACTACCCAACGCTTGACCAGCTAATGCACCGGCAAAGGGTGTCCAAAAATTTGACTCACGACGCACCACAACGGTTTGTGGTTGTCCTGTTTGGGGGTTAGTTTGGGTTTCGGTGACGTTGTGAACGTATTCTATTTTAAAATCTTCGGTGAGGTGCATCACTGCTTGATCTCCTGTCACCTCTAAATAGGTGGTTTCCCCTTTTTCGATGTCTTCGGGGGTTAACCTGGCCATCTGTAAGTTTTGAGTTTTATAAATGGGGGGTTTTCCTGCTGGAGTGTTCAACAGCATTAAACTGTAGGTTCCGTCAGCATCGTCATATTCTGCTTGTTGGACGGGATAACGCCCCTCACTCACCTGGTTGGGAGGGGTTACAGTAGCGTTATTGTTACGAGGAGCAGAAGATTGAACAGAGGGTGAAGAACCACAAGCAACTGTAGTGCAACACAGGGTTATGGATAAGAAAATAGCTAGTAATTTACGCATTATAAGGGTATGAGTTCAGAAAAATTGATTAATAGTTGATCGTTGGTGAGTTGATCGCCAAACTGTGCCGGGGAATAGTGAACTTGTATGGCTTCTAGTCGTTGGTTATAGTGAAGGTTAATTAAGGCTTTTAATCCATATTCTAACGCTTCTCTATCGGCTAAATTAGTTTCTAGGTCTGGTTCTTCCCCCGTAAAAGCTACGGTTATCATCACTACCAGGTTACGAGTCACTGGCAAAGATAAAGGGGTGTTTTCATCTTCTTCTGAGTCGGGAACTTCACTTAGATAACGTTGGGCCGAGTCGGTGAACAGTTCGTTAACATAGTCCCCTGCTTCTCCCTCCTGCCAAAAAAAGTCCCCCTCATTCCCAGCAGATTGCCAGTAGAGGCTCGTTTGTAGAAGATTTTGACAAATTTCAACTAAACCTTCTCCAATCACTTCTAAGTCCCCTTCTGCGTCGATGGCGTTTCTTCCTGCGCGGTTGAGGACTCCTAATAAGGGAGCAATATCATCTCCTGCAAGATGCACAAAGATGCGACAAACCACATAACGGGTTTTTCCAGTAAATTTGTTCAGGCGATCGCGCCAAGCACTCATAGCTTATTGTTAAGATATTTTCAATGATAGGCTTTGTTTTTTAGCCTATCATTTTTACTGTTTTGATAACAAGTAATGTGTTTATCCTTAATTAATTTCTGTGATTCCTGCTGCTGCTAATGCTTCTAGAAACTGGGTTTCTGATAGTTGAGCAATGCCGAATTTTTTGGCTTTTTTTAGCTTATCTCCAGGGTTTTTCCCAACAATCACATAGTTTGTTTTAGAACTTGGAGAACTTGTTAATGTTCCTCCTACTTGTTGCACTAAAGTTTTAGCTTTTTCTCGGTTCATACTATCTAAACTGCCAACAATTACCAGTTTTTTAGACTTTAAAATAAGTTCATTTTTTACTTGTTCTTCATTTTCATTTTCTTTTTCTTTTTCAGTTTCTATTTTAACTTCTGAAATTGTTTCACTATCTTCTTTTTTAGTTAATTGTTCTTTTTCTAAATTATTTTTCTCCTGGGATATACTATTGACCTGTTTTTCTAAGGATGCTATATTTTCTTGTTGTTGGGTTAAACTATTTTCTAAAGATTGTTTTTCTTCACTAATAGTTTTTATCTGTTGCTGTAGTTCTTTTTCTAAACTATTTTTCTCCTGAGATGCGATTTCTAGTTGCTTCTCTAAAGAGGTTACAGTGTCTTGTCGTTGGGTTAAACTATTTTCTAAAGATTGTTTTTCTTCACTAATAGTTTTTATTTGCTGTTGCAGTTCTTTTTCTAAACTATTTTTCTCCTGAGACGCAGTTTCTAGTTGCTTTTCTAATGATGCTATAGTTTCTTGTTGTTGAGTTAAACTATTTTCTAAAGATAGTTTTTCTTCACTAATAGTTTTTATTTGCTGTTGCAGTTCTTTTTCTAAACTATTTTTCTCCTGAGATGCGGTTTCTAGTTGCTTCTCTAAAGAGGTTACAGTGTCTTGTTGTTGAGTTAAACTATTTTCTAATTCTTCTCGTTTAGCTATAACTATTTTTAATTCTTGGTTGACAGAAGTATTCTTTTTAGTTGCTTCTTCTAAATCACTATTAGTTTTATCTTTTTCTTCTTTAATAGTTTCTAATTGTGTATAAATCTCAGTCAACTCCTTTTTATAGGTTAGTTGCAAATTTTCTTTTTCTTGGTATAAAGATTGATTTTTTTTGTCAGATACAGTTACTTTATCTTGTTGCTGTTTAAGTATTTTTGATAAATCACTTTTTTCTTTACTTAGTTCGTTGATATTATTTTCTAATACTGTTACTTTTTCCTTTGTATAATTATAATTTTTTTGTAAATTCTCATTCTTTTCGGTCAACTGTTGATTAATGCTATCAAGATGCTCTAATTTTTCTTTGAGATTTTCTTTTTCTTGGGTTAACTGTTTTTGTTTATCCAATAAAGTTTCTTCTTTTTTTAAACGACTGTTACGCATCTGTACATAGGTGACACCAAAAATACCTGACACAATCACTAACGGACCAATTTCGTAAACTAATGGGTTAATCATTTAATATTTCTCCTACTAAATAAACAGCAACTAGCCGGTTCCAGTTTCGAGCCTTTGTAGCGTCCTAGCTGCAATCAAGACTGTCCCATGTTTCTACTTATATCAAAATGCGATCGCTTTCTTAGAGAAATTTGCTTAATGCTTACAAATCTTAATGTATTATTAATCTTGAGCATATTTTTCCTCATTTGTCAACTTCAAGTGATCAACATTCAGAGAATATTTTTCAGCAATTAATAACTTATTCTGTTTCTAACATTAGAATAAGATAAATTTAACCTCTTGCCGAACTTAAGGAAGGTAAGAAACTAACAATAGAGGGGAAAATAATGATTAAGATCAACACTAAAAGTTGTAGCAAGATAAAAGGAATAGCACCCCGATAAATATCTTCTGTTTTTAACTCTGGTGGTGCAACTCCTCTCAGGTAGAATAATGCAAACCCAAAGGGAGGAGTCAAGAAAGAAGTTTGTAAATTAGCAGCCAATATAACACCATACCACATCAAATCTACCCCTAAAGTTTCGGCAACAGGTTTAAAAATAGGAATGACAATAAAGGCGATTTCAAAGAAGTCAATAAAAAATCCCAAAATAAATACAGTGACCATACTAACCGCTAAAAATCCATATTGTCCCCCTGGTAAATTTGTTAAAATTTCTAACATAAAGTTATCCCCATTAACTCCTCGGAAAACTAAACTAAAAGCAGTTGATCCAAAGAGAATAAAAATAACCATTGTACTGATGCGTAAAGTTGCATCACAAACCTGCTTTAATGTCAGCCAATTTAATTCCTTATTAAAAGCAGCTAAAATCATGGTTCCCAAAGCACCCACTGCACCTGCTTCGGTGGGAGTTGCAACCCCAAAAAAGATACTTCCTAACACCAATAAAATTAATAATAAAGGCGGAAGCATCGCTTGAATTACCTGTTTTATTAATGCTGTCTTACTAATATTTCTTTCTTCTGGAGGCAAAGCTGGGGCAACATCTGGGCGAATTAAAGAAACAATAATAACATGAAGAGCGAAGGCACTAGCCATCATTAACCCTGGAATAATTGAGCCAATAAATAAGCTACCCACAGGAATTCCTAATTGATCTGCTAATACCACTAAAACAATACTTGGAGGTATTAATTGTCCTAAAGTTCCTGAAGCAACGATCGCTCCTGCTGCCAATTCTTTGTTATAACCATAACGTAACATAATTGGCAAAGAAATTAATCCCATAGCTACAACAGTTGCGGCAACAACTCCTGTAGTTGCTGCTAATAAAGCCCCCACAATAACCACTGCTAAAGCAAGTCCACCGCGCAACCGACCGAATAAAATACCCATTGTTAACAGTAATTTTTCGGCAATACCTGTCTTTTCTAGCATCGAACCCAAAAATATAAAATAGGGAATTGCTAGGAGAGTATAATTCCCCATTATGCCAAAAATTCGACTAGGTAACGCACTCAAAAAAATGGGATCAAACGCTCCTAAAATTACTCCAATAAAGGCAAAAATAATAGAAACACCACCCAAAGAAAAGGCAACAGGATAACCAAAAGAAAGTAAAATTAATGCTGCCACAAACATTAAAGGGCCTAACCAATCATACGCTAGGATCATGATGTTCCTCCTGGGTATTTAATTTACCTGTAAAAATAGCCCAATTTTTAATAGCTTCAGCAATTCCTTGAAAAATAAGTAAAATATAACTAACTATAATCATCGACTTAATAGGATAACGAGGAAGTCCTCCGGGATCAGGAGACATTTCTAAAATTTTCCAAGGATTAATAATATTGCCCCAAGAATAATAAATTATCATTAAACAAAAAGGGATTAAAAAGATAAAAACACCGATAAAATTAGCCAAAGCTTTGCGTTTTGGTGACCAATCTTTATAAAGTAAATCAACTCTAACGTGTTCATCGTGTTTCAGAGTATAAGCGGCACCCAAAAGAAAAACAATATCAAACAAATACCATTGCACTTCAATGAAAGCATTAGAAGTTAAATTCTGTCCAATAAATCTCCCCAAATATCGTCCGATAACGTTCCAAACTCCAACCAAAATCATAAGAAGAACTAACCAATAAGTTAATTTTCCGATCCATTCGTTGATTGTATCGATAATTTTGGCAATACTTAGTAGTTTCTGCAAGGTTTTACCTCGATTTCAACTCATGAGTATTTTAATATAACAGCATAAGGGAAACCGTGACAAGTTTATATCATTTTAATGGTTTTGAAACAATTTTATGTTAACTTAGTCTTGATTGATGGCAGCTAAAGCTTCTGATAAATAATCGGCGGTTGACTCTACTAAAGGGATGGTATTTTCGTATAACATTCTAGTTGGTCCAATTAACCCAACACTCCCTATGGGGATATTTCCTTGACCATAAGTAGCGGAAATTAAGCTACAGGGACGCATAGATTCTAAAGGGTTTTCTGTACCAATTTTTAGGGTAACTCGTCCATTTGATAATTCAGATTCAGGAATATCTAAAATTAAAGGTAGGAGTTTATCTTGTTCTTCTTCTAATAAATGTAACAACATTTGAACCTGTTGTAATTGGGAAAATTCAGGTTGTCGTAAGACTTCTGACACACCATGAATCATCATTTGAGTAGAAATAGATGATTTTAAATAGGTTTGTAATTGCTTAAGTAAACCTTTCAAAAAGTCTGCATAATTGATAAAATTTTGGTCTATTTTTTCCCAGTCCAAATTATTTAATTCTAATAAAGATTTGCCTTTTAATTCACTGTTTAAAAAATTGGATAAAATATGTAATTCTTCTTCTAACCAATCTTTATTTTCTTCATTATCTATCACTAAAGTAGCCGGAATATCAACAACGATAGATTGAGTTTGATAGCTATCAGTGACAACCAATAACATCGCTTGTTTGGCTGAAATGGGTATTAATTGAAGATGACGTAATTGATTAGGAGAAGTTTGGGGTAAAGTAATTAATGCAATATAACCACTCAAGTTTGCTAAAATTTGCGTTGCTCGTTGTAAAGCGTTTTCAAAATTGTAGGTTTTTTGTGTTAATTTTTGACTAAGATTTTGTTTGATTTGTTTAGCACTTGTTTGATTAAGCGTTATTAAATTATCGACATAAATTCGATAACCAAAATCAGAAGGAATACGACCTGCTGAGGTATGAGGTTGATACAAAAAACCCGCCTTTTCCAGTTTTCCTAAAGTGTTACGAATGGTGGCAGAACTAACACTAAAATCGTATTCTGTTACTAAAGTTTTTGAGCCAACTGGTTCAGCAGTAGCGATATAATGTTGTACTGTAGCCCTTAAAATGTCTTGATGACGTTGACTTAATACAGTGTTCACTTTCATTCTAAGACTTGATAAAATGGACGTTAATATTTTGATTAATATTGAGGAATTGTACTATCAACTTTAGTAGAGTATGCAGCAATACCTCCCGTTATATTTTTAACATTGGTAAAACCGTTGTTAAGTAACCAAAGACACATTTGCGCCGATCTCATTCCATGATGACAGAGGACAAAGGTTTCCTTATGGGGATCAAAACGCTGAGAAATGTCTGAAGACCATTGTTGAGATTGACTTAAAGATAACACTTCAAAACCTTGGATAAAAGCGATCGCCACCTCTTCTGGTTCTCTAACATCGATTAATTGTAACCCATCAGGGTCTTTTAACCGTTCAGCTAGTTCCTCAACACTAATGACGGGAAGGGATTCAAATTGATTCATTGCCTATTTTAAGAGTGAGTACATTTAAGTACAGATTAACAGATTCTTAAACAAATTTCCGAAGACAATTGTTCATGAGAAAAAAGCGGAAAAAATAAGCTAAAACGAACTAACACTCTTATTAGTCTTTATTAATTTTGGCCATCAACATCAAAATTGACATAATTAACTAAAATATTTTAAAATAAGAGATTGTGTGTCTGATTCCCTGCTCGGATCAGGTGATGACATCGCTAAAAAGCACAAAGTAAGCATTATCAAAGATTGAAACTTTGGGCTACCTGTACGGCAACTACAACAAGGATAAAATTATGAGCTACGCTATTATTGAGGCTGGAGGAACGCAACTCCGTGTTGAACCTGGCCGTTTTTATGACATCAATCGTCTTACTGCCAACGAAGACGGTTCCTATGTGATTGATAAAGTATTATTGATCAACAATGACGATGAAATTACCATTGGACAGCCTTTTATTGAAGGCGCAACGGTAGAAGGAACCGTGATGGAAGAACGACGGGGACGGAAAGTTATCGTTTATAAAATGCGTCCCAAGAAGAAAACCCGTAAAAAACGGGGTCATCGTCAAGAATTAAGTCGTTTAATGATTAATTCCATTAGTGTTAACGGTTCTGTTATTGCAGCTACCACCCCAGACACAACTCCAGATACCACCCCAGAAACGACTCCAGATACCACAGAGGGAGAATAACTCTACAATAGACCTATATTACAATAGAGATAACTGATTATGGCTCACAAGAAAGGAACAGGAAGTACCAGAAACGGACGTGACTCTCGGGCCCAACGACTCGGGGTTAAACGTTACGGTGGAGAAGTAGTCAAAGCCGGTAACATCCTCATTCGTCAACGAGGAACCAGAGTTCACCCAGGAAATAACGTGGGACGGGGTAAAGATGATACCCTCTTCTCTTTAATTGATGGCATTGTCACTTTTGAGTATAAAACCAAAAGTCGCAGAAAAGTCAGCGTTTATCCTGTAGCTGCCGAACAAGCTTAATTTGTAGTGTGGGCAAGAATTTAGGGTTTATGATAGCTTTTAATCAACTCCTAACTTGCTCACCTCTGATTACTAATTAAATTATTACTTAACTCCTTAAACTTAGGTTGTCTTTTTTTAAAATTTGTGACTTAATCAATATATAGTGTTTTAACATATATTTTTTTCAGCAATCTTAACCACATCAAAACACTGCCCTGTTGTTCATTTCCTTCCCTGACAGTTAACTCCAAACTTGAAAATTAAAAGGATTATTACTCATGAAAGGATATGTAATTATGAATGAATTAGGAAATTACCCTTTATATATTTGTTTATCAAAAGAAAAAGCCGAGAGAATGATAAAAGAAATCAATATTTCCTGCTATATTGTAGAAACTAAAGTGATTGAAGCAACACCACAAGCTAACGCAAAGAATATACCCTCTTGTCACGTATTAAAAGCTTGCTAAACAATCAAAAAGCCTATAAGTTCAATTTGTAGAATGTACAAGAATTTTAGGCTTTTTAATAGCTTTCAACAAATCTGTAACTTTCCCACCTTCGAGAATATATAAACTAAGCGATCGCTCTTTGTTTGACCCACATTTTAACCAAGAGAATTTCAAAATCATATTGACTATCTATTTGTTCAATAATGTGATGTCGTAACATATATTGTAAAGCTTTTTCGCTGATTTCATCTCTATTGTTATTCGGTTGTTCTCCTTTAGCTAAATTCAATAGTAAATTTTGGCCTGCTAATATTTCAGGTTCTGACTCACCAGTAAACTCTGTCCAAATATTAGTAAAATAGGGTTCACCATTAATAAAACCCTCTTCAATAGCAGCTTTTAATAGTTCTGGGGTAATAGTATCGGTGTGATTAAGATTAGCTTGAGTTACCATTGCTGCCCCCAACAGTTGCAATAAATAGGGTTGACAACGGGTCAGTTTCAAGACTTCCTCAACAATACCTTGATCGTAACGCAAAGTAAATTCTGGATCAGGATTAAGTAGTAATTCTCTTGCTTCTTCTGGTTCAAGATAAAGCATTTCAATGGGAACCACATTGATAAAATAATTAGTCCAGTGGGGTCCTATTTCATCTAGGGTTTTGACACCAGAAAAAAGAAACCCTAATTGATCGTAATGTTGAATCAGATGACGCAATTCATCAAACAATTTTAAGCTTATTTGTCCTTCATTAATAGCTGTGCCAATCTTTTCAAACTCATCTAAATTAAGTAATAGTTGTCTATCTTCTAGTTTCTCCAATGCTTCATCTAACCAGTCTTCTAATACAGTATAAGGACTTTCTTTAAACTCGTTACGCTTTGGCGGTTTAGGCAACACAACCCCTTGACTTTTGCTATCTTTATGAATAGCCCGGACTAAACCCTGACAAAAATCAGCTTCACTGCTGGTAATGGCTGCGCTTTGCATATCAAGGAATACAGGCAATACGTCACTGGGAAACATACGGGGAAGGTTATATAAAAAAGAGGTTTTGCCACAACGACGGGGCCCATAAAGAATGAGAGTGGGGCGATCGCGGTTCAGAATACGGCGTACAATATCATCAGCGAACTTGCGGCGACCTTTAAATAAGTAATCACGATTAAGA
>JBFRWO010000344.1:0-20710 GCA_051439625.1 Crocosphaera sp.
TGACGGCTATAAAGGGAACTAAACGAGGACTTGTTGCCAATCTAGACGCTCTAAGGTGCGAGAACGTTCCAATGCACGCTCAAAACTGTCTAATTTTGGCTCAATGGTTAAGGGTTCACCAATATACTCTTGTACCGCTTCTTGGGTTTTCAGTCCGTTACCAGTGATGTAAATGACGGTGGTTTCTTCAGGATCAATTTTTCCTGCTTCTACCAACTTCTTGAGAACTGCAACAGTAGTTCCGCCGGCGGTTTCGGTGAAGATACCTTCAGTTTCCGCTAATAATTTAATACCTTCGACAATCTCAGGATCGGTGACACTTTCAATATTACCGTTGGTCTTACGGGCAATATCTAAAGCGTAGTAACCGTCTGCTGGGTTGCCGATCGCAATAGACTTAGCGATGGTATTGGGTTTAACGGGGGTCACAAAGTCCCGTCCTTCCTTAAATGCAGAGGCAATAGGGGAACATCCTTCCGCTTGTGCGCCACTGAAACGTACGGCTTTATCCTCTACTAAGCCGGTTTTGATGAATTCTTGGAAACCTTTGTAAATCTTCGTATAAAGGGAACCAGAGGCTAAGGGTGCAACCACATGATCTGGTAATTTCCAGCCCAACTGTTCAGCCACTTCAAAGCCTAATGTTTTGGACCCTTCGGAATAGTAGGGACGTAAATTAATATTGACAAAGCCCCAACCGTAGGTGTTACCGACTTCGCAACAAAGGCGGTTAACTTGGTCGTAGTTACCCTTAACTGCCATTACGGTAGGATTATAGATGAGGGTTCCTAACACTTTCCCTGCTTCTAAGTCGGAGGGAATGAACACACAACAATCTAATCCTGCATGAGCCGCGATCGCTGCGGTAGAATTGGCTAAATTTCCTGTACTAGCACAAGAAACGGTCGTAAAACCTAATTCTTTGGCACGAGTTAACGCCACAGAAACCACCCGATCTTTAAAGCTAAGGGTGGGCATATTCACCGCATCGTTTTTGATGTAAAGATTTTTTAGACCCAGGCGACGAGCGAGACGGTGAGATTTAACGAGAGGAGTCATACCTGTGCCAACATCGATGGGATTTTGGCTTTCTACAGGCAAAAACGCTTTATAACGCCAGATAGAGTTGGGACCAGCTTCGATGGTCGCGCGACTCACTTGATTGCGAATGGCCTCATAATCGTAGGCGACTTCTAACGGAGAAAAGGTTTCTTCACAAACATGAAGGGCTTCGAGAGGGTATTTAACTCCACCTTCTTTGGAAACTAGGTGGGTGAAAGTAGGGGCAAAGCCTGATCTTGTTTCGGTTTGAGTTGCCTGGGTCATAGTTGGGTACTGAGTAACACTTTGTCAATCTTTTTGGATATTAACACGGGGAAAAATCTCAGTCAAACATACCCGACTAAAATAGTCGGGATTAATTTCTCCGTATTTTTTGCCATACTATGTTCTGTATAATTCAACTTATCCTTAATAAGTATTCATGCAGCTAGATAACAACCCTTGGCTCAACTTTCCACAACCAAATGATCGCGCCCAGTACCGTTTATTCTGTTTTCCCTATGCTGGAGGGGGAACAAGAATTTTTCGTCGTTGGCCAGATAAGTTATCGAAAAAGGTTGAAGTATGTAGTATTAGACTGCCTGGAAGAGAACAGAGAATTAGAGAAACTTTGATAACAAAACTTGATTGTCTGCTAGAAACGATGATACCTTATTTACTTCCTTATTTAGATAAACCCTTTGCTTTTTTTTGTCATAGTATGGGAGCATTAATTAGTTTTGAATTAGCCCGTAATTTATTTGAATATTATGGTTTACAGCCTTTTCATTTATTTGTTTCGGCTTATGTATTACCCCAAGTAAAAAAGGAAAAAAATACGATTTACAATTTGCCTGAACCTATTTTTATTGAGGAAATTCGTCGTCTCAATGGGACTCCTAAAGCTATCTTTGAAGAAGAAGAATTAATGAAACTCTTGATTCCTATTTTAAGGGCTGATTTTTCTATTTTAGAAACCTATATTTATCAAGATTTTCAGCCGTTAAATTGTCCTATTACTGTTTTTGGTGGACTAGAAGATGAAAGAATAACTGAAGAAGAATTACAAGCATGGTCTCAACAAACTCAAAAATCCTTTTCCCTTAATATGCTTCAAGGGGATCACTTTTTTGTCCATTCAAGTGAATCTAATCTTTTGCAAAAAATTAATTTTTTTTTCTCTAATTAACCAATGTACGACTACTTAATTACTTTATATGAGATTCATAAAATCATTTATTATTAATTTTAAAATTCTTTCAAGTCCATTATTTGCAATATTTTTTTCTCTACTAATGGGAGCTATATTAATTAGCCTAATCGGCAAAAATCCCATAGAAGCATACAGAATTTTGTTTCAGGAATCTTTATTTAACTATTATGGTTTTGCTAATACTTTAACAAAAACAAGTCCCTTACTTTTAGCAAGTTTAGGAATTTTAATTGCTTTGAAAGGGGGACAGTTTAATATTGGTGGAGAAGGACAAATTTATTTAGGGGCATTGGGTAGCACTTTAGTTGGATTATTTATAAAAGATATACCTAGTGTTTTACATATTATTTTAACCTTAATATTTGGATTTGTTTTCGGTGCATTATGGGGACTTATTCCTGGTTTTTTGAAAGCTTATCGAGGAATAAATGAAGTTATTACTACTTTATTACTTAACTATATTGCCATTAATTTTATTAGTTATTTAGTCAATCATCCTTTATCCGAACCCAATGCCCCCAGTGCTTATTCTCCCCTGATTACTGAGTCTGCTAAATTACCAATTATATTACCTAAAACTTTAGCTCATGCTGGAATTTTTGTGGGCATTATTGCCATGATTATTGTTGGTATTTTGCTACAAAAAACAATTATTGGCTATGAAATAGAAGTGGTTGGAATCAACCCTAAAGCAGCTACTTATGGAGGGATTTCTGTTAGCAAAATAATTATTTTAGTTATGGCATTATCAGGGGGATTATGTGGATTAGCAGGAGGAACAGAAGTTATGGGATTAAAATACCGTTTATTTGACAACTTTTCTCCAGGTTATGGATTTAATGCCGTGGCGATCGCTTTTCTAAGTCGGGGTAATGTCTTTGGTGTGTTGCTGACTTCGTTATTTTTTGGTGCTTTATTAAGTGGGGCGAATATTATGCAAAGAAGTGCGGAAGTTCCTGTGACTATTGTAACAGTAATTCAAGGATTAACCTTACTATTTATTGGCATTAGTAGCCAAATGAAAAAGAATCAGAAATAATAGACTGAAAATTATCAGTTAAAAACTGTTCCTATAAAAATAAATGTCAGAGATGTTTATGAAGGAGTAAATGTGGGAGAAACCGAAATCTAAGCAAGAAAAAAAGCCTTTAAGAGTCTGGCCATGTTTCGACCTCAAAGGCTTCTGTCTTTCGTTCTTACTCCTCACACACACTCTAGTTGAGACGCGAGGCCAACAAAATAAGTTTCTTAGGGGTGACCCTTTTTTAACTGTCATTAGAAAAAAGGGGGTCAAGGTGGTGTAATCTAGGAACGGGAAGAAATATATAAATTCGGTCAATCAGTAAACTAGATCATGATCATTTCTATCACTGCTTTAAAAGGGGGTGTCGGCAAAACCACCACTTCGATCCATCTTGCCGCTTATTTACAAGGAAAGGCACCTACCTTGCTGATCGATGCCGATCGCAACCGTTCCGCTCTAATTTGGTCTAGGGAGGATAAACTGCCATTTCATGTGGCATCCCAGGCAGGATCAACCAGTATTATCCGTAAATATCCCCATATTATCGTTGATACGAGGGCTAGACCGGAACCAGAAGAATTTAAGGATCTCGCTGATGGCAGTGACTTATTAATTATCCCCACAACCCCCAATCATTTAGATTTAGACGCAACCTTTAAAGCCGTAGAACAGTTAGAGGCCCTTAATGCTAATTTTAAAGTATTATTAACCAAAGTAGATGCCCGTACCAAAAGCGGACAGGAAGCGAAAAAAAGATTAAAAGAAGCGGACTTACCTCGCTTTAAGACCTCTATTCCTCTTTTAGTTGTCTTTGAAAAGGCTTCCCAAAAGGGTGTTATTACTAGAGATTATTCCAGTCCTACTTCTAAAGCTGCTTGGTCTGCTTACGAAGCAGTAGGTAGAGAAATTTTACCCTAAATTGTCAAAAAATTCTGCATGATTAAGGATTAAAAATTGGTTAGTTTCTTCAACCGAAAGGGGTTTACTAAAATAATAACCTTGCATGGTTTGACATTGTAAATTATGTAAAGTATTCAGTTGTTGTTGGGTTTCTACCCCTTCAGCAACAACCCTCATATTAAAACTTTCTCCCAAAGAAATCAAGGCAGAAACTAAGGTGGTGTTATTAGAGTTATCATCCATTTCTCTGATTAAAGAAACATCAATTTTAATCGTATCAAAGGGTAGTCGATGCAGATGACTAACCGCAGCATAACCAATGCCAAAATCATCTAAGCAAACCCTAACCCCTAAGCTTTTTAATTCTCTTAAAACTTGATAAGTTAGTTTGATATCTTTTAAAATAACTGCCTCGGTAATTTCCAATTCTAACAATTGGGGATCGAGACCTGTAGAATTTAATATTCCATCAATGATATCCACTAATTGGGGATGATAAAATTGGGCCATAGACAAATTAACCGAGACTAAAATAGACGGTAACTGATTAGTTTGCCATGCTTTATTTTGTGTACAGGCCTTTTCTAAAATCCAGCGACTTAAGGGGACAACTAATTCTGTTTTATCCACCCAAGGCAAAAATTGTTTAGGAGGAACTAAACCATATTTTGGATGTTGCCAACGGATAAAAGCTTCCACTGCTTCCGTTGTTTTGCTATAGGTATTTAATTGAGGTTGGTAATATAAACATAATTCTTCTTGGTTTAATGCTTCATAAAGTCGCTTTTCAATCTGTGATAATGAGGCATTCTTTTTCCTTGAATTCTCTTTAATAAGGTTACAATCACCTGTTTTTTTATGATAACTTAGTTGAGTTTCTGCATAATTAAAAAGGTCTTGAGAAACTTGTCCATTTTTAGGATAAATAGCCATTCCCAAATGAGTTACCAAAGATTGAGTATTATTTTCAACAGTAAAAGGATATTTTAGTTCTTTAATAATCCGTTGAGTAATTTTATATAAATTATCCTCTTCTTTAATATGAGGTAATAAAATAGCAAACTCATCCCCTCCCCAACGAGAGACGATATCCCCAGTTCTTACACAATCTTTTAATCGTTTAGCAATTGCTTGTAAAAAATAGTCTCCAATGGTATAACCAAAATCATCATTAATTTTACTAAAACCTTTAATATCTATCAAAAAAATTGCTATAAAATTTTTATTCCGCTTAGCATTAGTGACTGCGATAGATACATATTCATTGAAGAGAATACGGTTAGGTAATTCAGTGACAGGATCAAGATAAGATTCCTCTTGAAAAGTATCATCATTACTGAACTCTTTAAGGGAAGAATTGGAATCTGCTAAGATAAAAGTCGATTGTTCAGCAGTATCTTCTAAATTTGGTTTTGCTGCTTGTTTAATAGGTCTAAGTACCGATTTATCTAATTGCTTCGCTGTATGCTTATCAGTAAAACCAGGGGAAACTGTAGAAAGAGAAACTGTGTGGTAACTCGCATTTACTTCACAACCAAAATTAATTAAATCCCCATCTTTGAGTTCATGAAATGAACATTTTTCTCCATTGACAAAAATCCCATTTCTGCTTTTTACCCCCTCTAAATCTCCATCTAAAATCCAAAAACAGTCTTCATTTGTTTTGCGGTTAAATTTTTTAATTAAAGTAGCGTGTTTTCGAGAAACTTGTTTAGAATAAATAATAATAGAATTACTTGAATGTCGGCCCAGAGAATATTGCGACTCTTCCAAGGAAATACTTCGACGACAGTTACTATCTTCAAGAACCAAGATATAGCGATTCTCGGCATTTTTTTTGTTTTGATTCATCTTGATTTTCACACCTGACTTAAAAGTGTCGTCACATCGTTAGGTTTGAGGGGACGACTAAACCAAAATCCTTGAATCTCTCTACAGTTGAGTCCTTGTAAAAGTTCTAACTGTTTTAAAGTTTCTACTCCTTCAGCGATGACCCTAAGATCAAAGCTTTGTCCTAAAGCAATTATAGCAGAAACAATCGCCGTATTTTGAGGCTTGTCTGATAAAGTTTGGATGAAAGATTGAGCAATTTTCAGAGTGGTAATAGGAAACTTTTGTAAATACCCCAAAGAAGAATAACCTGTCCCAAAATCATCTAAGGAAATTTGTACACCTAATTCCCTTAGTTTCTCTAAAGTTTTGCAAGAAAAATCTATATTTTTTATTATTGCTGTTTCAGTAATTTCTAAATTTAAAAGATGAGGTTCTAAACCAGTCTCTTCTAAAATCTGAGCGACAATATCAACTAAATTTGGCTGTTGAAATTGTATTGGAGATAAATTAACAGCGATAGGAATAGGAGAAAAACCTTGTTTTTGCCAAGCTTTATTTTGCAGACAAGCTGTTTTTAGAACCCAGATACTAATAGGAATAATTAGGTCTGTTTTTTCTGCTAAAGGAATTAGCTTAAGAGGAGATACATGACCTAGTTCTGGATGATCCCACCGTAAAAGTGCCTCCATTCCACTAACTTTATTGTTGCTCAAATTTAATTGAGGTTGGTAATGTAAAGATAAGCTTTCTTCTTCCAAGGCTTGATATAAAAGGTTTTCTAATTTTAATAATAAAGAGGCTTTAGAGGTCATCCTAGAACTATAAAAACGATAATGATTTCTCCCTCTTTCTTTAGCCCTATATAGTGCAGCATCTGCATTTTTTAAGAGGGTTTCTGCATCATGACCATCTTGAGGATAAATAGCAATACCGATACTGGTTTTAATATGTAGTTGATGACCTGCAATTTCAAAAGGCTGCTTGAGATCATCTAGAATACGTTGTGCTAAATTAATAGTATCTTCTGGCGTATTAATTTTAGGTAATAATAAAGTAAATTCATCCCCTCCCCAACGGGATACAATATCATTAGTTCTTACACAAGAACTTAACCTTTGAGCAAAACTTTTTAGTAATTGATCTCCAACTTTATGACCTAGAGTATCATTAATATTTTTAAAACAATCTAAATCAAGAAAAAGCAAAGCCATTAAGTCCTTATTATTCTTGGCTTTAACCAACGCAATTTCCAATTTTTTATCAAAATAATTACGATTAGGTAAATCAGTTAACGTATCATAAAAAGCCCGATATTCTAAGTTTTTCTCCGCCTGTTTTCTAGCAGTAATATCAAATAAATAACTCCTAATCAGTTGATGTTCTGATAAATAATGGACATACTGTTCAAAAACCTCTGACCCAATCATAACCTCTCTTAACAATAAATTCCCTTGTATGTTATTAACTTCTGAAAGTAAACCGGCTAAAACAGGATGTTTTAACTTTTCTTGTTCAATACTTTGAAACTTGATCTTAGCGGCAGGATTAAGATAAGTTAAATTCCCTGTAAAATCAATTTCAACAATAGGATTAGGACTTAATTCAGGAAAAGAAGCCAGTCGAATCAAATCATTCCGATCTCGTCCCTGTAAACTCTCCTCATTAATTAAAGTTGGCTGATGATTGTCATCAGCAATCATGGTTTCCATGACTGTTTCTTCCTCTACTTCTAATTGTTTGGGATCAAGAGGATTAAATAAATCAATATCTAAAGCCGTAGAAATAATATAATAACTGACCTTAGCCTTCAGACCAAAAATAACCACATCACCATGTTTTAAATTATGAGATAGTTTTCGCTTCCCATTAATTAATAAACCATTGGTACTGCGATTACCTTCTAAATCTCCATCAATAATCCGATAAGAATAACTATCTAATCGGGGACTGAGTCTAACTCGGACAATAGTGGCATGGCGACGGGAAACAACTTCTTCATAGATAACAATATCATTACTTGATTCTCGGCCAACACTATAGGTGGCCTCCTCTAAAGCAACGATACGTCGGGCTTTTTGATCCTCAATAACGAGAATATGACGAAAGGATGATAGATTGTCCATCATAGATCACAAACAAAGGCTATTCATATTGTTCCCAGAACCGTCTAGAAACTAACTATCTATCATCGGTAAAGACATAAAGTTTGCAGAATCTATATAATCGTTTCTCGCAATTTTACTTAGTAGTTCTGTGGCTTCTTTGGTGACTAAAGGACGACTAAACCAATAGCCTTGAATCTCGCTACAATCGAGATTTTCTAATATTTTTAATTGTTCAGAAGTTTCCACTCCTTCCGCAACAACACGCATATTAAAACCTTTTCCAATTGCTAAAACCGCAGCAATTAACCCTAATTCTTCGGAGGTTCCTCGTAAGTCTCGGATAAAGTTTTGATGAAGTTTTAAAGTACGGAATGAAAATTGTTTGAGGTATCCTAAAGAAGAAAAACCGCGTCCAAAATCATCCAAGGCAATACGAACTCCTAAATTTTGTAGATCCTGTATTGTTTTACGGGCCAATTGTAAATTTTGTCGTAAGGTTGACTCGGTGATTTCTAATTCTAACCATTGAGGATCTAGACCAGTTTTATCGAGAATACTGGCTACCACTGTGGCTAAATGGGGTTGTTGAAATTCCTTTGCCGATAAATTGACTGTTACAGGAACTGGGGGTAAATTATCTTTTTGCCAAGACAAATTTTGTTCACAAGCTGTTTTTAAAACCCATTTACTCAAATGTAAAATTAGGTTGGTTTTAGCCGCTAATGGTAAGAATTTTTGAGGCATAATGATCCCAAAAGCAGGGTTTTCCCAGCGCAATAATGCTTCCATCCCAACAATTTTCCCAGTTTTATATTGTAGTTGGGGTTGATACTCAAGGAAGAATTGTTTCTTCTCTAAAGCTTGATGCAGAAGACTCTCTAAACGCAATAACATTTCTGCTTCTGCGGTGAGATGAGGACTATAAAACTGATAGTGATTTTTTCCTTGTTCTTTTGTCTGATATAAAGCTGTATCTGCATTTTTTAATAACCCCTCTGCATTGTCTCCATCTTGGGGATAAATAGCAATACCAATACTACATTTAATTTGCAGACGATGTTCATCCAAAACAAAGGGAAGTTGTAGGGTATCAAAAATACGTTGGGCTAATTTAACGGTGTCTTCTGTGTTTTTAATTTGAGGTAATAATAAAACAAATTCATCACTTCCCCAACGACTCACCATATCTCCTGCACGAATACAAGAACTTAATCTTTCTGCAAAACTTTTTAATACTTTATCCCCCAAAGAATGACCTAAAGTATTATTAATATGGATAAAAGAATCAATATCAATAAACATAACCGCTAGTAAATGTTCATGGCGTTGGGCATGGGCTAAAGCGGTTTCTAATTGTTCCTTAAATAGTTGTCGATTGGGTAAATTGGTTAGAGGGTCATGGAGAAGTTGATATTGTAATTCTTCTTCTGCTTGTTTTCGGTCACGAATATCACGCACAATTAAACATAAAATCTCTTGTCCTTGATAGTTAGTTAGGTTAATTTTGCCAGCAACTGCTAACAATGAACCATTTTGATGACGGTGAAAAGCTTCTCTAATTATGTAAGGATTTTCTGGAGTTATTTGTTCTAATATTTTGTTAAAGGTATCTTTTTTTGTTTCTAATAATTGATAAAGATTACAACCAATAATTTCAGCACTACTATAGCCTAATAATTTACAATAAGCTTGATTTGCTTCAATAATATGCTTTGTATCTGGATTAATCACTAAAATTCCTTCTGTACTTTGCTCAAAAAAGAAACGATAGCGGTCTTTTCCGGTGGCTAACTGAAGTTCTCTTTTACGATACTTTGTAATTTCAAATAAATAACTTCTTAAACATTCACTCTCTTTTAAATAATGAATATGCTGTTCAAAAAAACTTTGCTCAATTTGTATTTCTCGAACAAAAGAAGTTCCTTCTGTTGGAGTTCTATTACCAATAAGATTTCGTAAAATCGGATGTAATGCTTGTAATTTATTCAAGTCAGGAAACTTTATCTTTGCAGCCGCATTAACATAGACAATCTGCCCTTTAAAATCAACTTCTATAATGGGATTGGGATTAGAATCAGCTAAAGATACTTGATTTTTAAAATGTTCTGAAGCTTTTTTTTTCTCCTTATTCTTCAATGCCATTGTTTCAGGTTGTTCTTCATCTTCTTGCTCATCTTGCTCATGTTGCTCATCTTCCTCATCTTCTAAGAAAATTTCATCAAGAGAAGCAACTGGATTTTCAGACAGTAAATCTTCTAAAGGTAAAGAACTATTAACCTCTTTACTAGGATCTGAATCTTGTAATAAAGCTAGTTCAGAAGAATCAGCAATTATATGATAGTTGGCTTGACATTGACTGCCAAAACGAATTAAATCTCCTGGAGCTAAATCATGAGATAGACAATTTTTCCCATTGACAGCTATGCCATTGGTACTTTTTTTTCCCTCTAAATTACCGTCAATAATCCGATAACAGGGTTGATCATTCTTGGTAGTGTTATCATCAATCTTTAATAAAGTCGCATGATGACGAGAAACTTGGCGATCGTATAACAAAATATTACTATTGGGATCGCGACCAATGGAATAAGTATTATCCGTTAAAGGGACAATACGTCGAGATTGTTGATCGGCGATTACTAACAAATGTCGGACTTCTGAAACATTACTCATCACGGTTTATCGAGAGCAAGGACCTGTAGTCATAACATTCCCGAAAACCTGACTGAAACTAACATCATCCTTCAGCGTCTTTTTGTTGGTTGCCTTAGTTTGGCAATTTTTAAGGCTGCTAAAGTTAAGATAATAATAATAATTAAGCTATATCGGTGGGGAGAAAATCCTGTGCATCCAACTCAAAGCGATCGCAAAATACCCAAACATCTTGATAAAGTCTTTTTCGGGGCTGCCGGTGTTTACTTTTTATTGGCTTTAATGTGGGCATTCTATTATTTATCTGAGCAAAAAGAACAAAAAACGGAACAATCTACCCCTAATCCTGGTGATGCTGAGTTCATCGCTTATTTACAACAGTCGTTGAACGTTATTAACCAAGCCTCAACAGCAAAAACTTTAGTCAACCCTGAAAATAAAAAACCCTCAACCCTGCCTATCCAACCCCCTTTACCTCCTACCCCAGAAAAGGTGATAGAACGGATTTATGTGCCAATGTATCCCCCCAACCAGTCAAATTTGACTCCCCCTTCTCTACAACCTCTTACTCCCCCTAGCAATAACATTCCTCCTGCCCCTCCTTTAACTCCCCCTACTGCAGTCTTAACCCCTGAGCAAAATACCGTTTCTGTTCCCCCAGAAATTGCTATTAATAACCAACTACCCCAAAATACTGGCCATCAGTTGGTAGGGGTTTTGGAGTCGGGAGAAGAATCAACTGCTATTTTTACCTTCAATGGAATCAGTCGACGCTTTGAGATTGGGGAAGTTGTGGGTAGTAGTGGTGGTATTCTGATGGGAGTGCAAAACCAACAAGCCATTATTTACCACAATGGTCAGACTAAATATGTGGAAGTTGGACAAGGTTTTTAATTGAAATATTAGAATTTATTATTGGTGTTATGAGTATTTTTGATGATTTCAGTCGTTTTCTAGAAACACGCTTAGAAGAATTTCTGAAAAATAATCCCCATTTAGAATTACAAGCTCTTTTGGAACAATTAAGAGAACAGGAAGAAGAAGCCCTAAAATTAATTGTTGAAAAGGAAGGTCAAAAAAAACGTCTAGAAGCTGAGATTTTATCTTTAGCCGAAGATATTCAAGGTTGGCATAAACGAGTGGCTAAAGCTAAGGCTGCTGGACGTTTAGATTTAGCTCAAAGGGCCCAAGAAAGAGAGGTAACTCTCTTGCGTCAAGGTAATCAATTATGGGGTCAAATGGAAGGAGCTAAACAACAACTTGCCAATGGAAAAACCTTATTAACTCAAATTAGGAAGAGAAAGGAAGAATTACAAGCTCAAGCAAGGCAAGCTCAAGCAAATCAAGCTAAAACTGATTATGATACAAGGGGATGGAATGAGAAAATTAATTATAATACCTACAATAAGGCTACTGACCCCCTAGAAGCCGAGTTTCAAAAGTGGGAATTGGATGATGAATTAGATCAATTAAAACGCAATATGTAAGTTTAATAATGGACAATGGAAAATTATATGTAGTATGTTATAGTGGAATGTAGTATATACATCAAGAACAGAAAAATTATGCGCATTAAATCATGGGAATCTCCCCGTAAAATGAATCGGCGTAATGATAAGGGTCGTCTAGCATCCGCTAGATTAAGACAGCTTAAAAAACGCAATAAACAATTAAAACAGGATCTCAAAAACCCTGATAGTGATAATTGTAGTAATTAAAGAGTTAGGACATTGATTATGACTAAAAAACAACACATTATTCACCGCATTGAAAAAATACCAGAACGGATATTAACCACAAGATTAAATTATATAAAATTCAGAAAGAGTCATGAGCAGCATCAAGTTCCTGACTCTTTTTTATTTAGTTAGTTTCTTGTAACTAAGTGCAAAAAGAAATGTATAATAAAACACAATATATTTATTTTTAATTTGTGAATTAATAATTATTTTGTTCAAGCAATACCATAACCTGTGTAGGGACGATAATATTTTAATTTATTCATTTTCAAGCATACTAAATAAACTATTCAGTTAACCCATGTTTTAAAGCAAAACGAACTAATTCAGTACGACTATTCGTACCCGTTTTGCTAAACAAACGACTAACATATTTTTCCACATTTCTCACACTTGTTTCTAAGCGCGCTGCAATTTCTTTGTTCATTAATCCTTCTGCAACTAAGTCTAATACACTTTGTTCTCTAGGGGTTAAATCAATTTTTATTGGGGGTGGTGTGGTGGTTAAATTATTTTGTTGTTGTCCTAATTGTTCTTTTAATTCTCGAATTTCTTGGGCTATTTCTTCTAGTTTTGCTGAGTCACTACCTGCTTTTTCATTAACTTTTCTCCTTTCTAATAAATTCTTAACAATTGCTTCTAATTCTTCGGGATCAAAGGGTTTAGGTAAATAAGCATCACAACCGGCCTTATGACCTTTAATTCGATCTGAGGTCATTCCTCTAGCGGTTAAAAAAATAACAGGAATGCTTTGAAAACGGGGGTCATCTCGTAGTTGTTCTAAGAACTGATAACCATCAACTTCTGGCATCATAATATCAGAAACAATGACATCAGGAATTGTTTTTTGTAATATTTCCCAAGCGTTAGTTGCATCAGTGGCAACTTTAACTGTTAAATCTCCACTATACTCTAAATAAGCTTGCACCGATTCTCTAACACTCGGTTCATCATCTACTAATAATATTGTTGCAGAATCACTCATAATTTTGATTTATTTATTGTAATTTGAATTGTCATCTACAGAAACTGCATTAACTTCTATTGTCTCACCTTCTGGAGCATCTTCTACAATCACTTGATCGGGGTTTTGTACTTTTTCAACTATCATTTGAAATAATTCGGTTATTAGTAGAGTGAGTAGCACAAAATCATCAATTTGTCCAGCAAGGGGAAAGAAATCGGGAGAAATATCAAAAGGACTAACAAAATAAACGAATGTCCCCAAAATTACCCACCAACGATATTGGGGGTGACGAATTGCGTTGCGATACCAATCATAAATAAATTGTAAAGGAAATTTCATAAGATTGAGGTATTTTTCTCTAAGTTCAAAAGTTATTGTTATTTCAAGGGTCACTTAATATTATAACTTATAGCAATACAAAAATTAGTTATGACATTTTCTATCCCCTTAACTGTCATTGGTGAGGTACGAGGAATCTCCTTAACCTCCTAATCAAAATGCGTAGTGCTATATATAACTTCAAATTAGAGAGATTTTCGTTGATTTTTGGAAATTAATCCATAACCGATCAGAAAAATTAATCCCATCGATAAAGAAGGTTCAGGAACAGAAACAGTAACAAGACTTAAAAAATTTATGCCAATTCCGCTATTATCGCTATCTGTACTAAAAGTAATTTTTGAAATATTAGGAACATCATTAATTACTCCATAAAATTGAGCAGAATTATCTAATTCTGTTGAAGAAGTTCCTGGTAAACTAAACTCACCTAACGACACATCATTGCTATCAAATGCTTCTATTGTTCCTACAAATGACAAGATATCATCTACTGTTAATTGAGAACCAACTCCTAAAATTGGAGTATCAAAAGTAAGGGTCAACGGACCAGGGTTTCCTGGAGTGGGAGGTGTCATTGGAGGAAACATTAACCCAGAAAAAAGTATAAAATCATTAGGTGCATAATTAGTGGGAATACTATCACTTCTAGTTTGAAAATACAAAGGTTGACTAATCCCTGGTTCTGGATTAGGAAAAGAAAATGTCACCCCTAAACCTCTATCAGAATTAATAGAAAAAGAAGAAGGAAGAAAAGAAGGAGGAGTAACTGGAGGACCAGAAGGAGGAACAAAAGGAGGAAATGGTAAACTAGACCAATCTAATTGATCATTAGCTCCTAATTCACTACGTTCGTCAATAAAGGTTAACCCATAACTTAGAGAAGATTGCGTTAAAAGAGTAGTAATAATAGCAGAATTTAATCCAATTTTAATTAGTAATTTTTGATTCATTTTATAGACATATAATTAACTTGATACTTTTAATTCTAAAATCAATTAATTATCTTGCCATTAAATAAATATTAATTTTACGGATTTAAAAAGTAGAGACGTTTAATTAAACATCTCTACAGAAGGAATTAAACCGATAATAATTCCTGTTCTTCTTCTGAAGAATTATCTTTAAGTAAGCCAATTAATAAAGAAGCTGGAGGTTCTTTATAAGGCCAAGCAAAAGCATGACGAAACGCTGCATCTTGACAAGCTTGTAACTGATGAAAATCGATCACATCTTGAGTCAAAAGATTTTCAAATTCAAAGGGTAAACGAACATTATGAAGTCCAGCATTGTCTGTACAAATGACAATATCGACCCCTGCTTCAAAACAGCGATCAAAAACTACTTTTAACTCGTATAAGTTCTCTAAAGTTCCTGTCTTTAAATAAGTAGTAGGGCAAACTTCTAAACATTGATTCGCTGCGGCCAGTTGGGGTAATAATTCAGGATATTTTAAAGGAATTTGGATACCATGGCCAATTCTCATTAAATAAGGCAATAATTCAGGGTAACAACCTTCAGGGGTTTCATAAACATGGCCAGTGGTTTTTAGACCAAGGGATCGCGCATATTTATAGAGATCAGTAAACTCATCCAACCGTTCCCGATAATGGGAGTCACCCCCAGCTACATCAATAGCACAAACATAGTCTCGCATTTGTGCAGCTAAATCAACAATTGCCTTATTTACCTCGTAGGGTAAACGGGAGTGCATACAGAGAATTTGACTAATAATAATGGGATATTCTTTGACTTGACTAGCTTTACCCACTATCTCCACAATATTAGTCATGGCCTCAATTCTTTGAGACTGATTAAGATGTTCTGGAGTGCGAAGATAAGGAGTATAACGTAACTCCAAATAGGCTAAATTCTCAAAAATATAAGCCCCACGAATTAAACGATAAATGAAATAGGGAAGAGTATCTTCCCTTTGCACACTTTCCACTAAAGTATGCAGTTCTAAATATTCATCCAGGGTGTTTCGTTTGCGGGTGTAAAATTCCTCAAAATTAGGGTATTCTGGAAATCGTTGCGCCATATCAGGGTTATGACGCTTAAAATATCGCCAGAGAATGCGAGGAACCACAGATCCCCCTAAATGACGATGTAAGTCCGCGTATAGTGCCACAAAAACCTCCTGGTGCTGTATCTTAAGATTTATTTTATAGCGATTTAGGAAGAGAATGTTACAAATTAGGAGTCAGGAAAGACAAACTTGAATTCCCTTGATAAACTAACATATAGAAGAAAAACGTTTAAATTTAGACCATAACCTTAAAATTATCTTAAAAGACTAATGATCTCTATCTATATCCTTACCTATAACGAAGAAGTCGATATTGCCGAATGTATCGAGTCCGTAATTAATTTATCCGATGAAGTGATTGTGGTTGACTCCTATAGTAGCGATCGCACTATCGAGCTCGCTTCCCGTTACCCTGTGAAAGTTGTTCAAAACGAATTTGAAAGTCACGGTAAACAACGGACTTGGATGCTGAAAAACATCCCCACGAAAAATGAATGGGTCTATATTTTGGAAGCAGACGAACGCATGACCCCAGAATTATTTGCTGAATGTGTGGCCGCTAGTGAAAAGAAAGAAGCGATCGGTTACTATGTGGCAGAACGGGTCATTTTTATGGGTAAATGGATTCGTCGCAGTACCCAATATCCCCGTTATCAGATGCGTTTGTTTGAAAAGGGTCAAGTGTGGTTTGGAGATTATGGACACACAGAACGGGAAATTTACAGTGGACCGGTGGATTTTCTCAAAGAAACCTATCCTCACTATACCTCTGGTAAAGGGTTAAGTCGTTGGATAGAAAAACATAATCGTTATTCAACCGATGAAGCTAAAGAAACCCTTTATCAATTAGAACAAGGGGGAGTGAATTGGAAAAAATTACTCTTTGGTTCCACTGAAGTTGAACGCAGACGCGCTTTAAAAGATTTATCTTTAAGAATACCTTTGCGTCCCGTTGTTCGTTGGTTCTATATGTATTTTATTTTAGGTGGAATTTTAGACGGAAAAGCTGGATTTGCTTGGTGTACTTTACAAGCTTTTTATGAATATCTAATCCTCTTAAAAGTAGATGAGTTGAGAGAAACTAATTTAGAATCTCCTTATCCCAATTCTTTAAAATATCCTGATCCTGAAGAATCAGCTAATACCTCGGAATCTTTATCAATTAACAATTAATAATTTACTAAAGTACGGCTATACATACCCGTAGGGGTCAACGGCCGTTGACCCCTACAATATCAATTATACATTGTTGATGAAATCTTTTAAGTTATAATCATTGATCGGAGTATAGATAAAGCAAAGGATATCATGGAAGACAATATTATTGATCCTTTTATGTGGGAATATCAAGAGGGTTTTCAAAGATCAATCAATTATAAAGCTGAAAAATTATTTGACAAAATCGACCCTGACTTACAACCTAAAGTCTTTTTATTAGGTGTTTTGATTAATGAAAGAGAAGATAAACATCCCATATATTTAGAACCAGAAGATTGTGGCTATAAAGTTAGTGATTTTACAAGTTTGCATGATTTAGCAATTAAATTAGAAAAACTCGATCCAGAAAAACAACTTTTACATTCTCATCCATTTGCTCAAGTCAACCACGATAAGAAATTAAAAATTAAAGCATATAGAGAATCTCTCAAGAAACATTTAAGTAGCAAAAAGCTTCCATTCATTGATAATATTGAAATCTATATTTCATATCCAATCCTAGTTGATAGTTTTTTAGTTTTTGTTGTTCTAACATTACGACAAGATACTTTGAACAAATACTATAGTCTTGTAAGTGAAAAAGAAAAATTATTTAGAAGAGTTAAAATAGATCGTTCTTTGATTGAAAGTTTAATTAATGTTTACCTTAAAGAATGTTCCAAAGCATTGAAAGATCCTGAGCAAGATATGGACGTTATTCAAAGAAATTCTAATGAATTAATTAGAGAAGCAGGAGAAAAATTTATGTACACAGTTGGATATGCAGGAAAAAATCATAAATATGGTGAATTTTATCGTTTATATGATGCTTGTAATATGATTTCTTCTTTAAAATATGAGGGAGAAGAAGGGTTAGGAAAAATAGTAATTGCAGAAGAAAATCATCCTAATATAAAATATACCTTACAACTTAAAGAACCAATACATATACAACAATTTAGAAAAGTTAGAAAATTCTTACAACTGGCAAAAGAAGATTCTTTAATTATTTCAGATGCAGCTTTAATTTATGGAATTGGCGAACTTAGAGGCAATTATAATCCTAGAGATGAATCCTTATTTATTATCAACTTTGTTAGTCATTATAAATGGGAAGTTTTACATAATAATCAGTCAATGATGATTGTGGAATATCAACAACCACGCTTACCAAAATCATCAATTGTTCAAGATAAATTTTACTCAGACTTAAGAAGAATATTTGAACGAATAGAAGACACTCAGTTAAGTGATTTATGGGACATTACTATAGAAGCAACTAAACAAAAACATGGGACAATGCTTGTCATCACAGATAAAGCTAAAGAAGAATCAGAAAGATTAGGTCAACAATGTTTTCCTTTAACCCCTTTAAGATTAAATACCAGTATTGTTCAACAAATTACATCTATTGATGGTTCAGTTTTAATTGATCGCAATGCTGTTTGTTATGCTGTTGGTGTTATTTTAGACGGGAATGCAACCAATAAGGGAGACGCTTCTAGAGGTGCAAGATATAACTCAGCAATTCGTTATTATGAACAATATGGCAAAAATAAGTCGACTGTCCTGGTTATCATTTCAGAAGATGGAATGATTGATATAATTCCTAACTTAAAGCCTCAAATTAAACATTCTGAAATAACCAAAAAAATTGATAATTTACAAGCATTAAGTGAAGAAGATGAAATCAATAGAAAAAATTTTAATAAGCTGGTCAACTTTTTTAGAGAAATGAAATTTTATCTATCATCATCAGAATGTGAGCAAATTAATAAACTTAGAAAAAAAATTGATGAAAAAATTAAATATAAAGATCCTTATGAAATTAGAGTGATTTACCCAGACTTAAAACCAAATGAAGATATGAACGAAACTTATTACTTAGATGAATAAATATTAAAAGATTACTATAAAGTTCTATCTCTTAAATTAGCAAATTCCTCATCTGTAAATTTAATCCCTTCCTTTTCTATCTCCTATTACCTTTGTGATTAACGCCATAAAGCATCAGAAACTGTAATAATATCTTTCATTTCTGGGACATCATGAACCCGTAAAATATCACTTTTAGAAGCGATCGCATGACAACAAGCTGCTGCGGTTCCCCAAACTCTTTTTTTAGGATCTTTTTCCTCTAAAATATGTCCAATAAAACTCTTACGAGAAACCCCGACTAACATAGGGCATTCTAAAGTATGAAAACGAGATAAATTCTTTAATAAGTCTATATTTTGCTGATAATTTTTTGCAAAGCCAATACCAGGATCAATAATTATTTTATGTTGCTCAATACCTGCTTCAATAGCTTGATTAATTTGACATTTTAACCATTCTATGATTTCATTAATTAAGTCTTGATAATCCGTTTTTTGTTGCATAGTTTTAGGAGTTCCTCGAATGTGCATAATAATAATAGGAACCTCTAAACTAGCCACAGTTGAAAACATTTTTTTATCAAAAGTTCCCCCAGAAATATCATTAACAATATCTGCTCCTGCCTTAATAGCTGCTTGAGCAACTTCTGCTCTTGTTGTATCAATAGAAATAGGAATATAACTATTTTGACGTAACTTTTTAATAATAGGAATAACTCGTTTTAACTCTTCTTCTAGAGTAATTTCTTCAGCCCCAGGACGAGTAGATTGACCGCCGATATCAATGATATCTGCACCGCTTTCAATCATCTTTTGTGCTTGTTCTAATGCAGTTCCGATACTATTAAATTCTCCCCCATCACTAAAACTATCGGGAGTAACATTTAATATTCCCATTAAATAAGTGCGTTTTCCCCAATCAAAACTATGTTCTCGAATAATTAAATTGTTCATAATTATGAATAATAAAAATAGTAGGAGTTAACCGCCGTTAACCCCTACAAATCGAAACTTTACTGATAATTAATAATACGGGCAAAATTAACCGGATCTAAACTTGCACCCCCAACCAAAGCCCCATCAATATCCGACTGTGCCATAATTTCATCAATATTATTAGGTTTCACCGAACCCCCATATTGAATAGTGACATTTTTATTAGATAATTGATCACGAATTACACGAATAATACGGTTAGCTTCTGTTGACTCACAAGTATCTCCTGTGCCGATGGCCCAAATAGGTTCATAAGCAATCACCAAGTTGCTTTGATCCACATCCACCAACCCTTTTTGTAATTGATTAATAATAACGCTTTCCGCTTCTCCTGCGTCTCGTTGTCGCTTGGTTTCCCCCACACAGAGAATAGGGGTTAAGCCGTGACGTTGGGCGGTAATCACTCGTAAATTAGCGGTTTCGTCGGTTTCTGAGAAATATTGACGGCGTTCACTATGACCAATTACAACATAGTCCACACTCAATTCTGTTAGCATAGGGCCAGAGATTTCGCCGGTGTAAGCCCCTTTATCCTCCCAGTGGACGTTTTGGGCCCCTAAACGAACTTTTCCCCCATGCAAGCTTTTGGAAATGATACTAAGGGCAGTAAAGGGGACACAGAGAACGATCTCTCTGGTTTCGTCTGTCTCTTCTACTTTTGATTTTAATACCGTTAAAAACTCCAGGGCCTCGGCCTGAGTTTTGTGCATTTTCCAGTTACCTGCAATGATAATTTTTCCTACAGCCATTTTCAATAATCTACATCAACAATTATTTTGCAAACTTCTAGTTTAGTGC
>JBFRWO010000345.1:0-5522 GCA_051439625.1 Crocosphaera sp.
GATTACCTTGTCCAATATTTAAAGAAACTTGTCCTGCTAAATAAGGTAAAGCTAATGTCACTAAAACAAAGCCTAAAATACATAAAAACCCTTTTAATAATGACGGCCATTCTGTTAATAAATAAGGCAATAATCGCCACCAATTTGATCTTTTTTTCATTATAATTATGAATTTAGCAAAATTAACTGAGTATTATAACATAAAAAACGTCTAATGGAGTGCAAGAATCCTGTTCGTTATTTTTCCAGTTAAAACAAGCATTTAAACGACATACTCTAAAATTAATTAGATAATCTTTAAAACTTTATCTGTTAACCGTTCCCTGTTCCCTATTCCCTGGCCTAAACTGACTATTTTAATGCTTAACAACTTAATTACAAAAAAAATAGGAGTAAACTATTCAATTCTACCCCTATTTTTAAGTTCAATTAATGATGATGATGATGTCCATTACCGTGATCATGATGATGATGGTTAACATCTAAATTACCCACTGCTAAAGTAGGATTAACTGTTAAAGCTTCTGCTGATAATAACTCTGTAATGTGTTTATCTGCCCATTGTGCAGCCATTTCGCAAAATTCTGGTTCATCATTAACACAAGGCATTTGTACATAAGTAACATCGGAATATTTCTTATGTAAACCATGAATAATGTGTTCTACATCCAAGAGAGTTTCATGATTTTCTGTTGCAAAACCAATAGGCATAAATATAATTGCTTTTGCCCCTAATTCCATGAGATTTTTAGCAGCTAATTCTGCGTTAGGTTGTGTCCATTTAATCAAAGGAGTTTGATGATTTAACCAACCCACAGAAATCAAAGGATAACGATGAATCAATCTTTCTCTGACTAATTCATATAATATCTGACTTTCATCAATTCCTGATGTAAATCCTTTCGCTTCGTGGGGACAACCATGATTTAATAAAATAATCCCAATTTGAGAAGGAAGGTATTTATCGACTAAATCTTTCTTGATTTTTTCTTCTACTAATTTAGCCATTAAATCTAAGTAAGCAGGTTCGTTATAAAAAGAGGGAATATAACGTAAACCTTTTAACCAATGAGCATCACCTTCTGATAAAGATTCTAAAGCCTTATTAACCTGTTCAACAGCAATACCACTGGTAAAAATAGAGTCCACTACTAACAAAGGATAGATTAATATTTTCTCAAATCCTTGGGATTTAATTTCTGTTAAAACTTGCTCAGGTAAAAACGGTTTACAGAAGTTAAATGCCTTAAAAACTTGAATCTTATCGCCCCATTTTTCTTGTAAACTCTTTTCAATAGAAGCCCGTTGATGCTCAAAAATATGATTATGAGGAGAAACAAAATGATCGTGTTGATGTTGCCATTCATGGAGGTCAAAAACAGCCAATAATTTAGCTAAAGGAGGATAAATCCATGTGGGAACCGGGGCAAATTTTGCCGTCAATAAATTTAAAGCTTGTTCATTATAATTCGCAAAATCTTCATAACTTTCAACTTCACCATAACCCATCAACAAAACCGCTACGCGATCACTTTTATTGGTTCCCTCAACAGGATGAATGTGTTGTTTATCTGGCGTTGCAACCATATTTGTTACCTCAATGATAATTTAAAACGAAAGCAATTATGGGGTGGATATTCCCTAAATGACCCCTATTCTATAGTATAAAATACCTTCCCCTGGGGGGGGACATAATATGAACTCTGTCTTAATAATCTACTGTCGGCAGTGTGGGGAGACAGAAAGAGGGGGAGTGTGGGGAGTGTGGGGAGTCCAGTTGAAAATTGCTATGTTGACTGTTAACCTAACTCAGAGGACAAGGCAATGGTAGGATTAACGTAAATAATTTAACATTTCAAGATTGTGAATACTCCTGTTTTAAGTTCCACCTTTTTCCTCACCCTTCTGTTTATGGTAGGGTTATTTTTCTTTATTCGCGCTTCGGTTAAAGATCGTACAGAACAAGTTAAACTGATCTCAGAAGTCCCCAAAACCTCTCTATTAGAACAACTCAAGGACTATTTTACACAACGGGCATACAACATCACCGCCTCTGATGCCAGTCAAGATACCATAACTTTTGAAGGCTTAGTACGCCCGAGTTGGTTTTTAGCAATTTTTCTGAGTATTTTAGCAGCATCAGGACTTTTTTGCTTAATATTAGTTCTATCCTTTGTTTATCCTGCTCTAACCCCCTTATTTATTGCTCTAGAACTTCTTTCACCCATTGCTGGTGTTTTTTACTGGAAAAAAGCCGAAAGAGTGGAAACTGTTTCTTTTGCCCTGGAAAGTCTCAATCAACAAGGATCACAGACTGGTAGTCTTTTAACTTTAACAGCCCATCGTGATGAAGTGATCCAATTAAAACAAACTTTCCCCCTCAAATCGGCCAATTAAGATATAATGATCTAGCGAACAAAAATCCCCCTGAATGGCAGTGGGGGATTGGCTTCTTTTCTTGGTTTAGTCGTCTTAACCAGTGACAGCAGGAGTCTTTGTTTGCGCTTTAGGAACTTGCGGCTGGTATTCTTTGAGACTGGGAAAGAGAAAATGGTTTTCTTCAACGTACTGCGCGCCGAATAAACCTTTCTCTGCCCAGAAATATCTATCAGTGGTGTGTTCGTTTCGTCTTACAATAAGTAAGGCCGGGGGTTGTATCCCAATGGCGTGAATGTACTTTCTAGCGGCTGTAACTGGTTTATCCTCGCCGCTTTCAATATTGTACTGGGGTACAAGTTCGAGAATTTTTCGGCCTTCCTGGCGACGACGACTCTTCCGTTTGCGCTTTCTTGCCAACCTCATTACCTCCTGTTTGGACTACATTTATTTGTAGTCATAGTTACAAAATCCGAGGTCATTATATCCCTTTCATTTCCAAAAATCAAGCATTGGTTACATAAATGTTAAGTTTTTATAATCCTTTGTATCCCATGCCAGTAGTGCTATTGAGTAGTTTATTCTCGGTTAGTATCCTGATTAATTGTTACAAAACTTAATATTTTGTCACAAAGATTAATATAAAGTTTTTTTTCTTATGTTTTCTGCTAGTGCTAGTATTCCTGATCCCAGTCAAGACTTTATCGCTTTATGTCACTCTCAAGTGACATTGTTAGCGAAAGCTTTGCAAGCAGACTGGAGTGCAGTTTATTTAACCTCAGAAGAAGAGGGGAAGGCAGTTAATTTAATTCCTGTGTTGATTTATCCTTTGAGAGAGACCATAGAGCAACCCACGCAATTGAGGGAAAATAAACAGGAGATAACCCTATCCAACTTATCTAAGGGTTTGCCTAGTAATCTCGATCGCTCTTTGATTGTCCCAGAAAATGAGAACATTGAGGCAAAAGATTATCAGATTGTGTTACCTTTAGTGCATCAAGAAGTTGTTTTAGGGGTTCTGGTGACGTACAGAGAAGCCTATCCCTGGCAACCAGAAGAATTTAGTCAAGTTCAGCAAATAGCCGATACTTTAGCCATTGCCTGTTTATTGGATCAGCGTCGGGAGTGGTACGAAAAACAACTACAACGACAACAGTTACAACAACAGCAACAACGGGATCGTCTTGACGATTTATTTCATCAGTTAAGGAACCCTTTAACTGCTTTAAAAGTGTTCGGTAAACTATTATTAAAGCGTTTGGAGGCTGATGAACAGAGTCGTTCCATTGCTACTAATATAGTACGAGAAGGGGAGCATTTGCAAGACTTGATTAAAGAGTTTGAGAGCTATGAAAACCACCTCAGTAATGAGGAAGAAGTGATTACCTTAAACACGGAATCTGTGTCCGTTTCTGAACAGAAATCTTTATCTTTGCTTCCTGGAAAATCTTTAACTTTGACTCAAGTTTATGTTTGGGAAGTCTTAGAAACAGTTCTGATATCTGCGGAGTCTATTGCTGAGAATAAAGGTATTGATTTACGAGTTGAAAAACCTGAAAATTTAGAATCTGTGTTAGGAAATAACTCGGCATTAAGAGAAGTTTTGAGTAATCTAATTGATAATAGTATTAAATATACACCTGCATCGGGACAAGTAACAATTAAATTAGGTTTAGATAAGATAATTAATGATAAAAAATATCAAGGAATTTTAATTGAAGATACAGGTTATGGTATTCCTCGTGAGGATCAAAAGCATATTTTTGAAAGGCATTATAGAGGAATTCAAACCAATGGTGATATTGCAGGAAGCGGTTTAGGGTTGGCTATTGTTAAAGAACTAATTACCCAAATGGGAGGATTAATTGAGTTGTCTAGTCCAATTTTAAAAAATAATAGAGGCACAAGGTTTATTATTTGGCTGGTTAGTAATTAAGTTTTTAATTTCTAAATGCTCCCTAATAAATGTTATATTAGAAGTTAGAAAACTATTTTAAGTTATTACCATGACTCAAGCTCAAAATACTGAAACTTCATCAATGAAATACGGGGAAAGAGAAATTGAAGCAGGAAAATTAGTTACTTTTCCTAATCCTCGTATGGGTCGTTATTATAAAATTAATGTTACTTTACCAGAGTTTACTTGTAAATGCCCTTTTTCTGGTTATCCTGACTTTGCAACCTTATATTTAACTTATGTTCCTAATGAGAAAGTTGTGGAATTAAAAGCCATTAAATTGTACATTAATAGTTATCGCGATCGCTATATTTCTCATGAAGAGTCCGTCAACCAAATTTTAGATGATTTTGTGGCAGCTTGTGACCCATTAGAAGCAACCTTAAAAGGTGATTTTAATCCCAGAGGTAATGTTCATACTGTTATTGAAGTGAGTCATAAAAAGAGTTAATAATGAACAACGGATAATAGATAATTATTAATTGTTAAGGGATCTATCTCAAAAAGTTTACAAAAGATAAAGTGATGGTTTCTAGAAAAAACTGATTAGGTCAAGAGTTATAGAGGGATTGTATAGATCCATTTGTCCTTACTTTTATGTTAAAATGTGGGATGGTGAGCGATAAAATAGGCTAATTAAAATTAATATTGGGCTTTTTTGTCAAAAATATAAGAAAATCATCCTCTAAACTATCCTTGTTAACGGAGTTAATACACTTATGACCATCCCTCAAGATAGAATTATCCCCACAGACTTGAGTAATGAAATGTCCCGTTCTTATTTAGAATACGCCATGAGCGTTATTGTGGGACGAGCATTACCCGATGCCAGGGATGGTTTAAAACCGGTTCATCGTCGCATCCTCTACGCTATGTATGAACTGGGTTTAACTCCAGATCGCCCCTTTAGAAAATGCGCCCGTGTTGTCGGAGAAGTATTAGGGAAATATCACCCCCACGGTGACACAGCAGTATATGATGCCTTAGTGCGCATGGCCCAAGACTTTTCCATGCGTAGTCCCCTCATCGAAGGCCACGGTAACTTTGGTTCGGTGGATAACGACCCCCCCGCAGCTATGCGTTACACAGAATGTCGGCTGCAAGCTTTATCAACCAACGCCCTACTTAGGGATATTGAAGCAGATACCGTCGACTTTGCCGATAACTTCGATGGATCGCAACAAGAACC
>JBFRWO010000346.1:0-11380 GCA_051439625.1 Crocosphaera sp.
ACTATATCCTCAGTATGGATATCTTTGGAACTTAGTGCTTGTTAGTCTCAGAAGGTTAGTGAGACTCAAACCCAGAAAAGAGACATTGTTTAAATTGATCCCATTTTCTAATCAATCTTGAGAAAAATTTTTAAAATTAGTGGGAGATTTTTCTAGAAGACTAAGGCTTAACGAAGTCAGAAGTCAGAAGTTCCTCGCTGCGCTCCGGCTCTAGCGAACAGAAGTTGTTGAAAGAAACAGATATTTATGCTCCGTTTCACTGTCTTCTTGGGGCAAAATCTGGATCACACTTTCACTCGGAAATTCCTCAACAAGTTCATTCCCTTCAGGGGTTTCCCAGAGAGAAAGAGTTGCTGTGAGTTGAATGATTTCTCCTGGTTTAGGTAAAAAAGATTGAGGAGAAGCTGGGGATGGTGGCGTAATGGAAGGGGAAGGAGAAGGAAGAGGAGTCGGAGTTGGAGGGGGTTGTAGCAATTTCCACAGACCATAAACCCCGACACCAACAACGATTATCCCCAAAATACCGAGAATAAGCAGGGAGTTGGGTTTTTTAACCTGTATTTCCTCAGTAGTGGGTAGGGGTTCCGTTGGTTGTAAGTCAGACGGAAGATCATCGGGGGTGTCTATGGTAGGTTCAATTTCTTCTTTGGCATTTTCAATTTCTCCTTTAATCGAGGCAATAGATAAAGGAGTAGGTTCGACAGAGGATAAAGTAATTTGACAGTATAGAAGAGAAATAGTTACATTATCGTGGCCATTTTTATTATTAGCGATATTAATTAATTCTTTGCCCGTCTCGGATAAATCTTGTTTTTGAGTTAAAATCGGGGCAATATTGGTATACCAATATTGATCAACCCGATCATAATCGCTTAAACCATCAGAACATAACAAGAAAACACAATCATCATCGAGGATTAAAGGGTTAACACTAGGATGGAGAGAATTAGCGTTACTCATGCCTAATGCTTGTACCAAAGCCCCGGCATTAGGATATTTAATGGCATCTCGATAAAATAAATACCCTAAACGGACTTCCCTGGAAGCCAAATCATCATCAGTGGTTACTTGATGACAACTATCAGGGGTGATGCGGTAGATACGAGAATCTCCGACATTAGCTAAATAAACCTGATGATCATGGATTAAACTGAGAACCAAAGTGGTTCCCATGCGTTGTCTATCTTGACGATTTTCAGCGTCGTTACGTTCGCTGATACGATTATTAGTGAAATTAATAACTTCTACCAAGTCTTCTAACTCTTGTTGACTATCACGGGTTTCACTAAACATCTGAAGTTTAGGAATTTCTGCGGCCAGGGTCTCGATCGCTAATTCTGAAGCAATTTCTCCTCCATCTTGTCCCCCAACCCCGTCACAAACAAAGGTAAAAGTCGGTTCTTCACTGGAGGGTTCACTCAATTCTCCAGATAGAGGATAACAAGCATCCTCGTTATGATCACGAGTTGGTCCAGCATCGGTTAAGGTGAAAATTTGATATTTTCTTTCATACCATTGTCCACACTGAGTTAAGGCCGAGTTCAAGTAGGTTAAAAGTAATTCAGGGTAGGGTATTTTGTCCCGTTTTAAATAATCAAATAGCGATCGCAGACAATCAACAATGAGAGGGGAAGTTTCTTCTAGTAAAGGTAACCAGACTTGTCCCAATTCTTTGATCTTGTGAAAATTATGTTCGTCCTGATGAAAGTCTAATAATTGAATCATCCCTGCATTGACTCGGACTAAAGAGGGGTTGAGGAGACTTGATACCATCTGCTGTCCTTCGAGGGGTTGCCACAGTTTAGCGATCTGCCATAACCAGTTTAACTGTTGTAAAGGATTTTCCTTGGCTTGAGGCCAAACTTCTGTGAGTTTGGGTAATAATTGAGGATGGCGAGGTTTTCCTGATTCATCCAAGGGAATGGTTCCATATTCAAGTAAACCAATTGTCAAAAATGAGTCAGATGGTGATTCTGTTTCTTGAGAAAGATCGTAGTAGGTATATATTTGAGGTAAATGGAGACGATAAGGAAATAATCTTAAATATTTTCTAATTTTTTCGGGTATATCTTCCCTAAACTGAGGAGGAATTCCTGGCTTAGTATCCAAAACTACCTGATCGCTAATCAAGCAATAGCGTTCATCCAGTAATTGTCCCACTTCCCATGATTTTATCGGTTCCCCCAAAGGTCGTAAATATCGTTTGACTAGAGGAGTTCCACATTTCTCACATACTAAATTTTCTAGGGAGTTGATGGTTTGGCATTCAGGATTAGAACATTGAATAGTTGCCATAGGTTCCGTCGTGACAGCGATGATAGGGACTGTTAGGTAAGCAAGCCCGATAACATAAGATATTATAACCTTTCTCATCTGAGAGGAGAAAAACAAAGTGAGATTAGACTGAGTATTTTGGTTAAAATGCTCACGAAACTCCTATTTTCCGAGAAAAGACCCGACTAAACCTTAATTGAACTAGGTTGATCTACGGCTGCAATGATACGATGACAACCAGAGTCAGGTTTAGCCCATTGATATTGATAATCCTGAGGACTTCCCCAACATAATCCTAAGTATAATTCAGTTCTAGCTGCATCAATTTCGGCCCATTCCACATCATCAATAAACTCTTGAATAGAATCAGAAGAAATCGGACGACGATGATGGGCCGACAACCAAAATTTCATCCCTTGAGTCATTTTCCACCAAAATTTGAGGACGGATTCTTTATATTTTATTAACTTTTCTTTGTCCCCTGGTACGGCAATTAGTTGGTTATGTAATTCAGGATAGCTGACAGATTGGCCTTGATAGGTACAGGTACGCCATATCAGTCCAGACACCCGATGTTGTATTTGATATTTATGGATTTGACGGCGAAAATCTTGATAAGCAAAGACCTGATTCATTTTATCAGTATTTAATGCTTTGGCAATCACGGGATTATTAATGCGATCATGGGAAGACAGGACGACTCTTTCTCCTCTCCAAGTAGCCTTTAATTCTTGATCGAGAATCTTAATCAATTGTTGTGTTGTATAGATCATAGCAAAATGAGAGATATTATGCTGATACCAGTTATTTATCCTGCCCCTAGTGTATATATAATTTTGAAAATTGTTCACATTTTTAATAAATGAATCATAACTGACAGTTCCTTTGCCTATCACCTCCTATGATGGTGTAAACAGCTACAATTTATCTTAAACCTTATTATCTTAAACGCCGTCGTTAACAACGGGGTCTTTTAAAAGGTTATGGTAATGATTGAAAATCTTAGGGGTAAACAGAAAAAAAGAAGTATTTTGGGTTATTCTTGACAGTATGATGAGCAAAAATATGATATAATCCCAATCGTATAAAAACAAGCTGCTTAATTATCCATTAGGTAAAATTAATGTTTAATATTATCTCAATTACCGAATTTTCTCGCAATAACTGTATTGGCATTTGTGCTTTTTTAGTTCCTGCCAATTTATTAGCAACCTTATTAAGTTTAATATTTATTGTTACTAAACCATCTCGTATTAAGCTATTAACTTCAGTCACTATTGCGACACTATTTGCTATTATTCTATCACTCCATGTTGCTAGTTGGTGGATAGTGGGAGTTGTTCAAGCACCCACCTTTATTTTATTAGCTTTAGCAACGGTATGTATTGGGTTAAATATTTGGGCGATCGCTGAGTCTAAACAGGAAGAACCCTGGTTATCCAAAATAGCGAAACGCACCCTTAGTTCAAGATTCTTTCGCTTTACTTAACGACTAATAAAGTATGGTAAAAGTCCTCCTTTTCCTATTGTTATCTTACCTAAGATAATAAAATGACATAAAAAAATGTTTGACAATTCTTTTCAAGCATCTTTTCTTGAATCGGCACAAAAAGAAAAACTATATAATAAATAGCCAATAATTTGTTTATAGCAGTTCTCATTTTTTAATTACAGGAGGCACGGGATCATAACCCCCAGGATAAAAGGGATGGCAGCGTAAAATTCTTTTTATACCCAACCAACTTCCTTGCAGCGGACCAAATTTTTCAATAGCTTCTAAGGTGTATTCAGAACAAGTTGGACGAAAACGACAACTAGGAGGCATTAAAGGAGAAATAAACTTACGATAGCCTTTAATCAGTAAAATCAGAATGTTTTTCATAGATCCTGGCAAAAATGAAAATGATCAGTTCCCTTTTAATTTATAATAGAAAGGGGCAAGATTAATCAATCTGCTTGCTTGTAGTAAGTAAAACCTCAAAGGGTAAGACAATATATGCCAACCGTTGATATCTTGGGGGTTCCTCATGCTTATGAGTTAACTTCGCCATCTTCTAAAAACTCAAACCCTGTGTTAATTTTTATTCATGGCTGGCTCTTGAGCCGTCGATACTGGCATCCTTTAATTAAACAGTTATCTGTTGAGTATCCCTGTCTTATCTATGATATCAGAGGTTTTGGCGATTCTCAACCCTTGACTGATTCCATGCCAGAAACTTGCTCTAGTTCTTCCCCTTACACTTTAGAAGCTTACGCTCAAGATTTAATCATTTTACTAGAAAAATTAAACATAAAAAAAGCTTGGTTGATTGGTCATTCATTGGGTGGCAGTATTGCCTTATGGGGTGCTGATCTTTGCCCCGAAAAAATACAAGGGGTTGTTTGTTTAAATGCAGGAGGGGGCATCTATTTAAAAGAGGAATTCGAGAGATTTCGTCTAGCAGGACGGCAACTGATTAAGTATCGTCTCCCTTGGTTACCCAATGTCCCTTTGATGGATATCTTATTTTCCAGGATGATGGTGGCTAGTCCTATTGCTCGACAATGGGGCAAACAAAGGGTAATAGACTTAATAAGGGCAGACTCAGAAGCTGCTTTAGGCTCACTCCTAGACTCTACCACAGAAACAGAAGTTCATCTCTTACCTCAAATTGTCTCTCGTCTCAGACAACCGGTTTATTTTTTTGCGGGGGATCAGGATACAGTAATGGAACCTCAATATGTTCGTTATCTGGCTAGTTTTCACGAACTTTTTCAGTATCAAGGGCAAAATGTCATTGAACTGGCTAATTGTGGTCATTTTTCTATGGTAGAACAAACCGAATTATTGGGGGAGAAAATGCTCAATATCCTGATAACCCATGAAATCTAAGAGGTAAGAGGGATTTGAGACTGCGATCGCCGTTGAAGTTAGAATAAGAAGAAAAAGATGAGAAATCTGACCAGAGTTTGTTAAATACATTATCATTGAATTAAGGAATCATTGGGATCAGAAGACAATTAAATTTGTTTTCACTCTCCCTTCCTGACTGATTTCACTTATTATATCTAAATTTTTTGAATGTTAGACCAGATTCTTGACTCCTCTATAGCCGTTAGTTTAAAAACCCCCATTTTACTACTAATTTTAATCGCTTTAGAAGCGGTATTATCAGCAGATAATGCCATTGCTTTGGCGGCGATCGCCCAAGGTTTAAAAAAGCCAGAATTACAACGATCGGCTCTGAATATCGGTTTAGTGGCGGCTTATGTGCTACGAATGACTTTAATTCTAACCGCCACCTGGGTGGTCAGATTTTGGCAATTTGAACTGTTGGGGGCCTTATATCTTTTGTGGTTAGTATTTGATTATTTTACCTCCGAAGAAGATCAAGAAAATAATCATCATGGTCTAGAGTTTGCCTCCCTTTGGCAAGCTATTCCCTTAATTGCCGTGACAGACTTAGCTTTTTCTTTGGATAGTGTGACGACTGCCATTGCTTTAGCGGATGAAATTTGGTTAATTTTGGCAGGGGGAACCATTGGAGTAATTACCCTACGGTTTTTAGCGGAATTATTTATCCGTTGGTTAAAAGAATATACTTATCTTGAAGATGCTGGGTTTATCACCGTTGGTTTTGTGGGGTTAAGATTATTACTCAGGGTGATCAATCCTGGGTTGGTTCCCCCCCAATGGTTAATGATTAGTGCGATCGCTTTAGTCTTTGCTTGGGGTTTTTCTAAACGCAACCCGGAAACCAACCATGAGGTGAAAATTCCCGTCGAAGGTATGGAAGATCAAGTTACTAAAGAACCTGAAAAAATTTCTTCCTAAAAGTGCATAAGCTAACCATGATGGCAACTACTTAATGAGTGTAGAGAAAAAACACAAAATTTAAGGAGTTGCAAAATGTCATTATTAAACAATGTTACTGGTCTGACACTTAGTCTATTGTCTTCTGTTTTTACAGCAGGGGAAAAAGTCATTACAGAAGACAAAACAAGAACAGTAGCAGCAGCAGTTTTTTTGATGAAAGACATGGGAATTTACCTCTTTTGTGGATGGTTATTTAGGGATAGTGTTCAGTTCTAAAACCTTATGCAGTTAGTTTTTTGATTGAACTGTTCACTTAGTGATAGTTGTTAGTTCTAAAATCTTATGCAGTTGACAAGGAAAGATAGATTACACACCACAAGAAAAATACTCCCCACACTCCCCACCCTTACTTAACCGAGATTTTGATACACTCAATTGACAACTGCTATGAGGAACCTGGAGAAATCTTTTTTCGTTCTAGAACTTAGGGAGAAACCGCCGTACAATAAACAGCAGGTTTCTACACCAGCAATCAACTGGGTTTAAAATAACGATTAATTAAATGGTTGAGGAGTATAAACGTTATATGAACGGGTCTTTAACATCCCTAAAACAAAAAGGACTTTCTTTCTTGGTTCTAACCTTAGTCACCGGCGTTAGTCCCTTAGTAGCTAACGCACAAGTCAAGTTGAGTCCTCCCCCTCCTATTAAGTTAGTTCAAGCTGCTGATAAGGTGGATGAGGAAGGGTTAAAAAAGAAAGCAGGAGAAGTGATTCAACTGTTAAGCGAAGAAGAATATGGTCGCGTTAGAACCATGTTAAATCGGGAATTAGCCATTGAATTAACCACCGATCAAATTGGTGACATTTGGGCTAATTTAATTGAATTCACGGGTCCACTGAGTAAAATTGTCAGTTATAAGGTTATTCCTACTATTAACGCTGATTTAGTCGTGGTAGACACTGAATTTGAGGATGGAACCAGCGATCAATTTGTGGTAACATTCAACAAGAAAGGTGAGATTGTCGGCATTGACTTCCCTAATGTAGAGTCAATCGAAGAAATTGCCGAAATTATGGTTAATTCTGTTGCTATTAATGATTTTGCCAGAGCTAGAGGCTATTTACACCCGGCTTTGAAAACAGAAATTCTGCCCACTCGTCTACAAAGTTCTTGGCAAGCTATTCAAAGGGAAAGCGGACTGTATGAGCGTATTGAGGACATAACAGTACGGCCCGGTTCTGGGGTTGATGAAGTAGACCTAGTGGTTGTAGAGGCCAAATTCCAGAAGGGAATTAGACAATTTTTGTTCATATTCGATGATAACCGGCGTATTGTTGGTATTAATTTAGCTGAATAATGGATAATGGACAATGGATAATGGATGATGGATAATTCATCAGAATATCCACAAATGTAAGGTGGGCATTGCCCACCCTACTTGTTTATAGGTCAGCAAGAACTTGTTTGGCTGCGGCCAAAGTCTTGTCAATATCATCTGAGGTATGGGCTAAGGAAGTAAACCCGGCTTCAAACTGAGAAGGAGCGAGATAAATCCCTTTTTCCAGCATTCCTCGGTGAAAACGTCCAAATTTAGCAGTATCAGACTTTTTCGCATCGTCATAGCTTCTGACGGGGCCTTCTGTGAAGAATAAGCCGAACATTGCCCCAATATAACCACCACAAACGCTGTGACCAGCATCTTTAGCTATTTTAATCAAGCCTTCGCTTAACTGTTGGGTAATTTGCTCTAATTGGTCGTAAGTTCCCTGTTTTTGCAGCAATTCTAGAGTTTTTATCCCTGCTGTCATGGCTAAAGGATTACCGGATAAGGTTCCTGCTTGATACATGGGACCGGCTGGAGCTACCATAGACATGATATCTTGACGGCCACCGTAAGCCCCAACGGGTAAACCACCACCGATAACTTTACCCAATGTGGTTAAGTCGGGAGTTACGCCAAATTTTGCTTGGGCCCCACCGTAGGAAATACGGAAACCGGTCATTACTTCATCAAACACTAATAAAGCACCGTTATCTTTAGTTAATTCCCGTAATCCTGCTAAAAAGCCGGCATCTGGTACAACAAAACCAGAATTACCCACCAAAGGCTCTAAAATGACCCCTGCAATCTGATCTGGATTTTCGGCAAATAGTGCTTTAACTGCTTCTAAATCGTTGTAAGGGGCAGTTAAAGTGTTAGCAGTGGTGGTTTTGGGAACCCCAGGAGAGTCCGGTAAACCAAGGGTAGCGACTCCAGAACCGGCTTTCACCAAGAACATATCTGCGTGGCCGTGGTAACACCCTTCAAATTTAATGATTTTGTCTCGGCCAGTAAAGGCCCGCATTAAGCGCAATACGGACATACAAGCTTCTGTTCCTGAGTTGACAAAGCGGACCATTTCAATGCTAGGAACGGCATCGATGACCATTTCTGCTAAGGTATTCTCTAAGGAACAAGGTGCGCCGAAACTGGTTCCTTTGTCTAAAGCGTCGTGAAGGGCGGCGATAACGTCGGGATGTGCGTGGCCACAAATAGCAGGTCCCCAGGTTCCGACATAATCAATGTATTGGTTGCCGTCTACGTCCCAAATATAAGCCCCTTTGACGTGGTCAAAGACGATGGGTTGCCCTCCAACGGACTTAAAAGCCCTCACGGGGGAACTTACGCCCCCTGGCATTAATTTTTGTGCCGCAGCGAAAATTTCTTCTGATTTTGTGGTTTTCAATGATGTTGTGGTAACCAACTTAAATCTCCTTATGTTCGTGACGTACTTCTCATCATGCTTCCGTGGGAGTCCATAGGGTTGTTTAATTTAAGAGACAATTACAACCATAGTCTGACTGTTTCTATGGACACGGTTAAGCTTTACTTAAGTCTTTGATTGAGAATTCGTTATATCTTCCATTGATCATTATTATACGATGCTGGTTGCCTTTTTTATCTTCATCTTGTTCTATTACTGTAACGTCCTAACAATAATGCGTAGTGCTGTAGACTTCATGATTAGGAAAAAACCGAATAGTGTAAATATTCTATAATTGAGGTCAGATAATACTTTATAAAGTAAAACAATGACAATTATTCTAGATGATATAAAACCTGAAATCTTAGAAAGGTTACAAAATCAAGCTGCTTATCATGGTAGAACTTTAATAGAAGAAATCAAGTTTATTTTAACCAATGAAGTTGCAGAAAATAGAACTGATATTCGTTATAATGCTTGGGACAAAGCTGTAACTAAAGAGTCTATTGAAAATACGATTAATGAAATGAAAGCGTTACGAAAAAACATTGCAATAGATCAAAATAACATTCGATAAATGAGAGAACAGGGGAGAAGATTTTGAATGAATAAAACCTACATAAGATTATATACTACAATTAAAGTTGTAGAATGATTTAGCCTTAAAAGAATATGCAATATCAGGTTAGTCTTAAAAAAACAGAGGAAGGATATGCTGTTTGGTGTCCTAGTTTACCTGGATGTGCTTCTCAGGGAATAACAAAAGAGGAAGCTCTTGAGAATATTCAAGATGCAATTATTTCTTATTTAGAAGTTGCCAAAGAACTCAATACTGGAATTGAATCTTGTTATGTAGAAGTTTAATTAAATCATGCCTAATCTTCCTGGAATTAATCATAAACGAGCCATTAAAGCATTATTTTATAATATGAGTTTTAAAGACAAAACAGTTTATAATCTCAAAACACTAAAATTTATTGATTTTTAACTTACTCTTGATATATAGTGCCATTAGGCATGATGGCATTAGTTAAATCGATATTTTGACCCTTAATAACTGGCAAATTAGCACCTGACAAATTAGCACCTGATAAATTAGCATCTTCTAAATTAGCACCTGATAATTTAGCATCTTCTAAATTAGCACCTGATAAATTAGCACCTGATAAATTAGCATCTAATAAAGCCCCTGATAAATTAGCCCCTGATAAATTAGCGTGTCCTAACCAAGCATCTTTTAAATTGGCAACTGATAAATTAGCACCTGATAAATTAGCACCTGATAATTCAGCATCCTCTAAATTAGCATCTTCTAAATTAGCACCTGATAATTTAGCCCTTGATGACCAACGATTTGAGTCACCACGTGATAAATTAGCATCTTCCAAATTAGCAAATTCCAAATTAGCATCTTCCAAATTAGCCCCTGATAAATTAGCTCCGGATAAATCAGCCCCTGATAAATCAGCCCCTGATAAATTAGCCCCTGATAAATCAGCCCCTGATAAATCACATTTAGGACATTTGTTAGTCACAGATAATAGTGTTTCTTTATTATCTCTTCGTTGCTTCTCTAATCTTTTTTCTTCAGCAATACGTTGCTCTTCTAACCTTTTTTCTTCAGCAATACGTTGCTCTTCTAATTTATTTTCTATGACGCTATAAGTAATGGCTGTAACACCAACTATCCCCAAAAGAATAACAGAAGAAGGAATCTTATTGTTCTTTATTAAGGTGAAGGTACTTTTAATACCATTCCCTAATTTTTTAGAAAAAGAAAGTCCCTGAACAGGAGTTGATTTTAATTTATTAAGAGCAGATTTTGCATCAGGAAAACGATCTTTACTATCATAAGCTACCATCTTTTCTAACCACTTGATAAATTTAGGATGAAGGGTGGTAATCTTTGCCTTAAAGTCAATACCTTTAGGTGAAATAGATTCTCCAATTTTTGAAGATGGGGTTTTTGTTAATAGACAAATTAAAGTTATTCCTAAACTATATAAATCAGAAGACTTATTAACCTTATTAACCTTATTTTCAAACGTTTGTTCATGGGGCATAAAGTCAAGAGTTCCACCGAGAAGGACACTAGAAACTGAACCATTATTCTTATCAATTCTCGCAAAACCAAAATCAATCAAATAAGCGTTAAGATTGTCATCTACTAAAATGTTTTCTGGTTTAATATCTCGATGATATACAGGTTCTTGTTTTTGTTGTAAATATACTAAAATTTCTAATACTGAAAGAGCAATTTCTTTAATTTCTTCTGGTTTAAAGTGTCTATTTTGTGCTAAATAATCTGCTAAAGAAGGAGCATTTTTATATTGTTGTACTAAACAAAAACTATTATCAGTAGTAAAAGACTTTAAATAACGAGGAATTCTCGGATGATTAAGTTGTTGCAGAATATTGATCTCTTTTTCATGAATTTCATAACCATCCCAAAGTGCATTTTTTTGTATAAAAGAAAACTCTTTAATAACAACTTTTTGTTGAGATTTAATATTTTTCGCTAAATAGACATTTCTTCCACCTTTTGAATGGTCAGCAAGTTCTC
>JBFRWO010000347.1:0-20725 GCA_051439625.1 Crocosphaera sp.
TTTCCCTTGTCCACGGCGATAGTCGGGCATTCCCTCAAACGTTTGAAGAATGGCTATTTCAGACATTTATTTTCTTTGCTCTTATTTTACCATAGATATCCTATCATCTAGCATGAAATAGCCCTGGCAAGTATCAGTGATGGTAGATGCTTGGTTACAGCGAGGAATCTTAGATTTAGCTAAAGAAGAAAATGTTGAGATTGTTTTCTGGTTTGTCACTGATGGTTCCCCAGAATCAATTAATCTTCTCTCTCAATCTTTATCAACTTATAAAGAGCGAGTTTCAACTATATTAGTGGTTAATGAGGGACTTTCTAAAAAAGCGATGGAGAATATTAATAATTCTTCGATTGGTCAAGTTGTGGAAAATCAAATCTTAGCTACAATAAAAATGCCTCTGTTATTTTTATCTCCTCAAGAGAAGAAACTCATAAAAGAGAAAAAGATTCCCTTAAAGGAGGCAGCTAATAGAACTAAAAAGGAAGGATTAACCATAATTGCTAAACAGCGAATTACTCAATTTCTCCGTCAATGTCATCAACAATTAGATACTCTCAATATTTTGAAGCAGCCTCAACCACAAAGTTCAACCAAAACTAATTAAACTCCTCACCTCCTCACCGAATAATTATTAATTATTCGGTGACTGGTAACTGTTAAATGAGTTCAAATTAAATACTGTCAAAGAGGTTTTATGTTTGAAGAAGATGAAGAAATGATCCCTGTCTTTGAACTTGATGAAAGTTCAGATTCACCCAATTTAGAGTCAACAATTTTATCATCGGAAGATATCAAGAATACAGAATCTTTATTATCAGAGTTTCTTGAGGATAAAGATGATATATTCAAAGCCAAAGTGTTGAATATTGTTGTTAAACACGGATTACCCAGTAATGATCCTTTGTTTCTCTTACTGTTTGCAACAAGTTCCCTTCAAGTAATGTTAGAAGAGGCTCCTTCAGCTTTGCATTTATCTCTTGAAAAAGCCCGTAAAACTCAAGAAAAAATTGCTCATGATGCCACCCAGATTACCCAATCAGAAATTGCTAAAGCCACCAGAGAATTAATCACTAAAACGGAAGCTTTACAATTATCTCGTCCTTCAAAAGTATTAATCCCAGGATTATCTTTATTTGCCATTGTTTTTGGATTAGGATTGTTAAGTGGTGTTGGTTTAACTGTTTCTGTTAATCAATTAGCATCATCAGGACGAGTTTTAAGTGTCTCTGAAGCTGCTACTTTAGATTGGGCTAATAGTGCAGAGGGAAAATATGCTAAGAATCTCTGGGAGTGGAACAAACCCTATCTACAAAGTGGTAATTGTTTGAAGGATATGCAGCAACTAGGGGTTAAATTAACCTTCGGGACTCAAACGGCGACAGAAGGGATCTGTGCTTTGTGGGTTGTTCCTCCTAATGAACGTAAATATCAGCAGTGAACCAAGTTTATCTTCCTCCCATCATCGTTAATTTTCTCCAACAGCAAGCGATTAGCCAACCCCAATACCATAAACCAGTTCCTATAAAGTCACATTTTTCATGGCCAAAACTATACTGGTTAATCTGGGGGGCGATCGCTCTCGTTGTTTTTCAAGTAACGATTATCATCTCATTCGGTAATAGTTTTAATAATTGGTATGTGGTGGGATTAAGTTTATTGATGATTGGGTTAGGGGGAATAGGAGGATGGTGGTGGTTAAAATCAGTTGTTCGGCCAAGAGAAAACAAAGGACTAACTGACAGTTCTTTTGTTATAAAAAACTATCAATATTCTTATCGTCAGTATTCTCAAGCTCAGAAATTATTAGAGAGACAACAACACAGAAAACTGAGACAATTACTATCAGGACATATCCCTAAATTGTTCACTCAATTAACGGCAACATCAGAAGAAAAACAGTTTAAAAAACTCCTGAAAAAGACCTTTCCTTTTTTGAAGGTAAAGAATCGAGTAAAATGTTTAATTAAAAAGGAGTGGGTGAAAATCGAATGGGTGATTATTTCTGAGAGAACCCAAGTCTTTTTAGGGGTCTTCTTTGAGAATGAAAACAAAGATTATTATCTTAGATTATTAGAAGATACTTCAGTGAGAGATAGATTATTAGAAGAAAATTGGGTAATTATTGAAGTGACCTCTACTCAGTCTTTAATGAGAATCCTTGCTCACTTGATAGAGAGGTTTCAATTATTATGAAATATTAGGTTTGGGCCTCGAAGATAAGAATAAAATTCTGTTCCTCCTGCTAAGATAATTCTCTTTAATTGTAGATGAACTCAAGTGATGATTTTTAGGACAGAAGCGATCGCACTAGACAAAGACGTTTTAAGCTGTTAACATGAAATTATCAAATAATTAATTGAAAATATAATGCTCAGTCTTAGTGATATTCATCCTCTCTCGGAATTTCAGAGGAGTGCAAAGGCAATTCTAGCCAAGCTGAAAGAAACGAAAGCACCAATGGTTCTTACAGTTAATGGCAAGGCTGCGGCGGTTGTTCAAGATGCAGAAAGTTACCAGCAACTTCTCGATCACTTGGAGTTGCTGGAATCGATCGCAGGAATACGAAAGAGTATTGAAGAGTTTGAGCAAGGAGAAGGTATGCCTTTAAAGGAAGCTTGGAAGGAGCTAAAGGAAAAATATGGCTTACCAGATTGAAATTTCCCCTACTGCGGTGGCTGATATTGAAAGTATTTTTCTTTGGTTAAAAGAAAATTCTCCAGAACGAGCTTATAGTTGGGTAAGAGGATGTTATGAAATTATGTTGACGCTCTTCAATTTCCCAAGGCGTTGCTCTCTAGCACCCGAAAGTGAGTACATGGAAATTGAGATTCGTCAACTCCTCTATAAAAAGCAATTCCATATTTTATTTACTGTGAGTGACGCAGTGGAGCAACAGGATGGAATTGTGCGGATTCATCGTGTTCGTCGTGGTTCGAGGGCGGAGGCTTGAGAGTATAGAGCAACTCTTAGGTGATGAACCAGAAACCTAAAATATCTTCATCAAACATCTTTAATTGTAGATTAATCCAAGAGATGATGTTAACGACAGAAGTAAAAATTAGTTCTCAGCCTCGTAGTTAACTTCCTCAGAAGTTCCGTAAACGTTGTAAGGCAGCACTTATCAATGGATAATTGATAATTGACAATTGATAATTAATTAATCCATTATCCATTGTCCATTGTCCATTATTGAAAGTAGTTGAGAAGAATTTTAAGCAAAAAAAGCCCTATTAATAATAGGACTTAGAGATTTTGATTTACTTAAAAGGGAATGTTGTCACTGGAATTAACCTGATTAGATGGGTTAGGTTGTGATGGTTGATCTACTATATGTTTATCTAATTGTTGAGATTGAGCAGTAGGTTGAGGTTGTGTTTTAGTAACAACAACAGGTAGAGCATTATTAATAGTTAATAACATAGAGTGACTAGAATTATGCTCATTGGGAGGATAGACATTCAGATAACCGGAGATTACATGAACACTATCAGTACCTGCATTTTGTAAGAAGAGTGCTGATTGTCCATAGCTTCTGTAGGAAATTGTTCTGGTGTTGGTGTTGCCTTTATCGTAAAACTGAAACTTGGCAATTCCAGAGACAACAATCTTAGCATCTTGTCCAACATATTCGGTGTTAACAGAAACTAATTTGACTTTTAATTGGATATTGTTCATTATTGACTCCTATTTTTTTTTCATAAATTATGTCCGAAGGACAAGATGAAACTACTGTTAATCACTCTTATTAAAGTGATTAAATGAAAAAAATAACCTCTAGATTAATAGTTTCTAGAGGTTTTCAGTTATTTAAAACTCATCTTCTTGGTGATAATCTTGAGAATGAGTTTCTGATGATGTAGGTTGAGAATGGTTATTAGAATTGGTAGAATTATTAGCACTCTTCAGCAGTTCTAAACGATTGACACGAACCACAGGTTTACTGCGTAGCATTCCTGTTGATTTGTCGTTCCATTCGTCTAATTTAAGTTCACCTTCAATTCCAATCAGAGAACCCTTTTGTACATAATTCCCAACAATTTCAGCTTGTTTACCCCAAAACTCCAGGGGAAACCAATCTGGAGCTTCATCTTTACTTCGACGATTAACTGCTAAATTAACTTTAGCTAAAACTGACCCAGAAGTGAAATACTTAATTTCAGGCTCTTGACCAATACGACCAACTAAATTAATTTGATTGAGATTGAGAGTAGCCATGTTTGACTCCAATTTTTCTAAAATTATCATCAATTTTGAGCGAAGCTCTTTTTGGCTCTTTTTGGGTTTCAACTCCTGCCCCCTTCAATTAACATGGCGGAGCGTGGGGGACGCGGAACCGGATGCAAAAAAATAACTGGTAAGGAGTGACTGAGCGAAGCGTGTGAATGATGACTGTTAAAGATGATGTTTCATAAAGTGGAAGATATGGGTGATCTTTTTCGACAATTTTCTACTTATTTCCACTTTTTTCTACTTATTAAGTCAGATGGCTCCTTAAAAATCATCAAAATATCTACATTTTTTTCCATTGACATCCCTAATCAAATATTCGAGACTAAAAAGACTTGAAAATCTCACGCTCGATAATTATTGTTGATAATTTGTCTAACCAATTTACAGATGACATCTAAACTGAATCCTTCTTCTCTTCAATATCCTCCTCAAACACAGATTTCTGTCAGAACTTCTCTTTACTATCAATTATGTCAAGAAACTCACCTCACTAAACGAGAACAAGAATTATTACAATGGTTGAGTTTTGGTTACTCTTATATAGAAATTTCTGAACAAATGAATTTATCTATCAATACCATTAAAAAGTATTTTTTTCTCCTGCGAGACAAATTTAATGCTAAAGACAATAGCCATCTTCTTTGTATTGTTTTTCGAGGAGGTTTGCTATCTCTTAATTCTCCTCAAAAACAACTTCTTAGCGATAGCGATCCTTGTGTAGCTCAGAACTTCTAACTTCATCAAAAGCCCTCCTAAAATGGAGAAACTTCCCCAACCTCTCGACTTCGCGCTTATGTTAGCATTGAATTTCGAGTGCGATTCGTTGGGCTAGAAAGCTTGTACAAAGTATAAGCGTGTAGCTCGTTCTGTACCATTAAAACAGAATAACTGTTGATTTGTTGGCTAAAGGAGCCAGACTCGGAATCAAAGGAGTAAAATCCTGAGAGTAACGACATAAACCTCCGTTTTGGACTTAGTAAACCCAGGATGGAAGCGGGGTTAAAAGGGGATAACCACTGTGAAACAGCACAAGAAATCCTCAAGTCAATCGGTTATGGTTAAACATTACGTTGAATCATCGACTTGAACCCTCAACAGAATGAAGTAGCCAAACCTGTTTGATAGGCTGCGTTCAAAAGAACAAGGTGAAAAGTGGAATGCTTCGTTACATATCCACAAAGATTCCTAAAAGTAACCTGGGGGAGAGATGGGATAGATAGTAATTGACATCCTTAAAAGACCTAACACCGATAAAACCCAAACCAACGGAACGAAGTAACCCCATGACTGCTCTTATCACTGGTCGAGTAGATAAGTAGGTACAAACGATTCCCGCATGGGTCATGGGGGTGAGAAGCAATAAGAAGCTAATGCTCATCTGTAATGGATGTAGATATGCTGACGTATTGCTGGTTTATTAGTAAGGAATAGTCTCAACTAGAGGTAAATATGTCGAATGCGAGGATAATCAAGCCTACGCCAGAATGGGATACTATAAACTGGGCAAAAGTCCAAAGAAAAGTGTTCAAGCTTCAAAAGCGAATATTTCAAGCTGTTAAATCAGGTGATAAAGTTAAAGCTAAAAAGCTTCAGAAGTTACTGTTAAAGTCACACTACGCAAAGCTCTTAGCCATACGCAAAGTGACCCAAGACAACCAAGGTAAGAAAACAGCAGGGATAGACGGGAAAAAGGCACTATGCCCTAACCAGAGATTACAGCTAGTCAACGAACTAAGGTTACAAGGTTACAAAGCAAAGGCACTCAGAAGGGTTTGGATACCCAAGCCTGGAAGAAATGAAAAACGTGGACTGGGAATACCCACCATGAAAGACAGAGCGATGCAAGCCTTGGTTAAATCAGCCCTAGAACCATACTGGGAAGCCCAATTCGAGGGAACATCCTATGGTTTCCGTCCAGGCAGAAGCGCACACGACGCTATCGCCAGAATATATCAAGCCGTCAATAAAACAGCCAGATATGTACTCGATGCCGATATCGCCAAGTGTTTTGACAAGATTAACCATGATTACCTACTGTCCAAAGTAGATTGTCCACACAGCATCAAAAGAATCATTAAACAATGGTTAGAATGCGGTGTAATGGATAACGGCATATTTGAGGAAACTGACTCAGGAACACCTCAAGGCGGTGTAATAAGTCCGTTACTGGCTAACGTTGCACTACACGGTATGATAGATAACACAGAAAATCACTTCCCTCGTACAAAACGTGGGGAAGATGGAAGTGTAAATCAAGGGTACAAACCCAAAATCATCCGGTATGCTGATGACTTCGTAGTCCTCCACGAAGACTACGACGTTATTCTACAGTGTAAAGAACTAATTGTACAATGGTTAAAAAAGGTCGGATTGGAATTAAAACCAGAAAAGACCTCCATCAGACATACCCTAAAAAGTATCAAACAAGATGGAAAAACCGTTAAACCTGGCTTTGATTTCCTTGGATTCAATATAAGGTCATACCCCGTTGGTAAACACCACTCTGGTAAAACAGGGGGCAAAGTCAACAACGTAAGTTTGTCCAGAATAATAGGGTTCAAGACTCTAATCAAACCAAGCAAGAATAAAATACAAGCTCATCATGAGGCAATCAAAGAGATTATAAAATCTCACAGAACAGCCCCTCAAGAAGCATTAATCAGTAGATTAAACCCCATAATCCGAGGATGGTGTAATTATTACCGAACTGTTGCTAGTAAGGAAATATTCTCATCCGAAGATAGTATAGTATGGAGAATGCTTAGAGCATGGACAGTCAGCAGGAAAAAGAAAAGGACACCACTGATTAAAGCTCTCAGAAAATATTTCTCACACGGAAAACACGGAAAATGGACATTTCAAACAAAAGAAATGAGCCTATACAACCACTCCGAAACGGAAATAAAGAGACATCAACTGGTTAAGCCTAAAGCATCACCTTACGATGGAAACTGGACTTACTGGAGTAAAAGAAGGGGAACATACACAGGAACACCAACAAGCGTTGCAAAACTCTTGAAGAAACAGAAAGGTATATGCCCCGTTTGCAGACAACACTTTACACCTGAAGACTTGATAGAAGTTGACCATATTATCCCTAAATCGAAAGGTGGAAAGGATACATACAATAATCTACAAGCTCTGCATCGTCACTGTCACGATATTAAATCCAGATATGACGGTTCAAACAGTACCCAAGACAAGGGACTAATTGCCGAGAGCCGTGTGAGGTGAAAGTCTCACGCACGGTTCGGACTGGGAGGAGAGGTAGGTGACTACCTTTTCGACCCCTAATCAAGGCTTCAACGGTGAGATCAGCCGAACCGCTCAGTTACCAATAGATAATTGATAATTGCGAGTGTCGCTTTTCTAAGGTATAGCAGTCGAAGCATAGATTAAGACATCATGTTTTGAGATGAACGCAATAGGCAACTGCCAAACAGCGAAGAGTAAAACGTCCTAACCTTTAGTTCGACTGCTATATCTGATGAATGCAAGCTTTGCTTGCACTGAGGGAACCATACGGACACTCAAGACAGACAATTGAATAATTCGGTTTGAGGCTCCTTCCCACTCCGACAAGGGGAGCGTGGAAGTTTTTAAGGGAAAAAAATCAGACCCAAAATCGATTCAGATATCCTCTTCTTTTAAGAAGATGTAATTATCCATTATCCCTTATCAATTATCAATTATCCATTGTCCATTATCCATTGTCCAAAGATGCCATTATTAATCGTAGAATCTCCCAACAAAATCAAAAAACTTCGTCAAATTTTAGGCTCTGGTTGGTTAATTAAAGCCAGTCTCGGCCATGTTAGGGAACTCGCCCGTGATGGGGAAGATAATCTCGGTTTCTCCCTCAATAAGGATGGGGTTAGTTGTCGCTTTGTTCCCCGTAATAGCAAAGCAGCTAAAATCATCAAAGAATTAAAAACCGTAGCAAAAAACAGTAATGCTATTTATTTTGCCTCAGATCCCGACCGTGAAGGAGAAACCATTGCTTGGCATTTAGCTCAAGAATTAGGAGTTAAAAATCCTCAACGAGTCGTCTATCAAGAAATAACCGAAAAAGCAGTTTTAGCTGCGGTTAAAAATCCCCGTCCTTTAGACCAACAATTAGTCGATGCAGGATTGGCTAGAGCCTGTCTTGATAAATTAGTTGGGTTTCGGGGTTCTCCTTTGTTGTGGAAACAAGGTAAAGGTGGTAAAAGTGTGGGGCGTGTTCAATCGGCTGCTTTACATATTTTATGTCATAGAGAACGAGAAATTCTTAACTTTAAACCGGTCGATTATTGGTCAGTTTGGGTTGATTACAAAGAGGGTTTTCGGGCTTTTTACCTAAAAGATAAAACTTCGACCAAAGCCACTGAAGATCAAACCGACGATGATGCAGGTGGAGAAAAAGCAACCGTTGAATCGAGTCGAGTGCTGTCTGAAGCTGAAGCAGATCGTTTAGTGGCGATCGCCCGCTCTAACCCCCATAAAGTGTTGCAAGTCGAAGGCAAAACAGTAAACCGAAAACCTCCTGCACCCTTTACCACTTCTACCCTACAACAAGCAGCCGGTTCTCGTCTCAAAATGAACCCCGAAACCACTATGAAAGTGGCACAACACTTGTACGAACAGGGTTTAATTACCTATATGCGAACAGATTCTACCGCTTTGAGTGACGAGTTTTGCCAGTCAGTTAGAGCATGGTTACAAGCTAAAGATCCCCAAAACCTTCCCACGAAACAAGTTAAACACCGAAAATCTAAGAATGCTCAAGAAGCACACGAAGCCATTCGTCCCACGGATATTACTCGTCCTTCTGCTCAACTTAAACAGGAATTGGATGAGCAACAGTTTCAACTCTATCTAATTATATGGATGAGAGCCGTTGCTTCTTTATGTAAATCGGCACAACTTCTACAAACTAAAATTATTAGCCAATCTGGAGACGTTAAATGGTTAGCAAAAGGACAAGTTGTTCAGTTTAAAGGCTATACAAAATACTGGAATAATATTAGCAATGATACAGTGTTACCCACCGTACAACAGGGACAATCTTTGACTCTTGATAAAGCCGGACATGATAAGAAACAAACCCAACCCCCACCCCGTTATACGGAACCGAAATTAGTACAAGCAATGGAAAAAAAAGGGATTGGCCGTCCTTCTACCTATGCTCCCACAGTCAAAACCCTCAAGCAACGGGAATATGTCAAGTTGAGTAAAGGTAAGTTATTTCCTACACCCCTTGGATTAGAAGTTGATGAATTTTTAGCTAAAATGCTGCCTGAATTGTTGCAAGCGGAATTTACGGCACAGATGGAGTCTACTTTGGATCTGATTGCTACAGGAAAACAAGATTGGCAACAATATTTAACCAGTTGGAATCGAGATTATTTTGACCCCACTTTAAGTAAAGCGTGGGAAGCATTGGGGGGGAAACCAGCTAATACTAATCATGGCAAAACTTCAGTCAAGCGAGAAAAATCCAATATCTGTTGTCCTCAATGTCAGAAACCCCTCAGTAAGATTCCATCTCAGTCTAAAAAGTTAGCGGTTCCTTATTTTCTTAAGTGTGAAAACGGCTGTGATTTGGTTATGTTCTTTAATAAAAAACTTGATAAATGGGTGCAACCTGGGGAGTCGAAACCTACTGCTCAGGGGAAATTAACCAAGTTCTCTTGTCCTGTTTGCTCCCAACCTCTCGCTGAATATCCTTACACAAAAGACGGTGAAAACAAGGTTATGCTCCGATGTTCCAAGTGTAAAGGTATCAAAGATACTCGTCATAAAGATGTGGCTTTTTTTAAGACTAAAGATAACCAGTGGTGGAGTAAGAAGTTTGGGATTTTAAAGTAATCAAGAAGAAACATCATTTTATTTATCCCTAAACCTAATCGTTGTTAGTAAAATATGACAACGATTCGTTGTCATATTTTCATAGATAGTGTCAATCCAAGTAATCGCTACAAAATTCTTAATGTCAGGCCAATGTTGAGTTGAGGGATAATTACTCTTAGATACTGAGCTTCTTGAGAGTAATTTATGTCCCCCCTACTGGCGAGCAGTGATGACCTATCGTTACTAACTCCTATTCCTTTGGTTCTTCATCCGGCGGCGGTTTATCTTGACTCCCTTAGTTCCTCTTCTCAGTCCACTATGTTGGTGTCTCTTAATGCCATCGCTCGTCTGCTGACCAATGGGCAATGCGATGCTATGACTCTCGATTGGGCTAAGTTACGTTATCCTCACACTGCGGCCATTCGCACGGCTCTGAAAAAGCGTTATTCCCCCACAACTGCGTCGAAAATGCTCTGTGGGTTACGTCGTGTTCTTAAGGAGGCTCTACGCTTGGATTTGATGGATGCTAGTGATTACGCTAAGGCGGTGGATTTTCCTTCTATTACTGGGCAACGAAAATTACGAGGCCGTGCTTTAAGTGAGTCGGAAATTACGGCTTTGTTTCAGGTTTGTCGTGATGATCCTTCTCGTCAAGGGATTCGAGATTTGGCTCTGTTGGCTATTTTACGGGGGGCTGGTTTACGACGGGCTGAATTGGTGGCTCTATCGGTTAATGACTTTACGCCGGATGGGGGGATTTTACAGATTCGTCAGGGTAAGGGGGATAAGGAACGGACTGTTTATTTACCATTATCTGCTGTGGAGATTGTTAATCAATGGTTAGATTTGAGAAGTCGCACTCCTGGGGCTTTGTTGTGTCCCATTCGGAAAGGGGGAACTATTTGTTTTCGTCATCTTCATAGTGATGCTGTCTATAAAATTTTGGCTAAACGCGCATCTCAAGCTGCAATAGATTCTTTTTCTCCCCATGATTTTCGTCGTACTTTTTGTAGTGATTTGTTGAGTAATGGGGTTGATTTGGTGACGGTGCAGAAGTTGGCTGGCCATTCTTCTCCTGATGTCACTGCTAAATATGATAGACGGGGTGAAGAAGCTAAACAAAAAGCTGTTCAATCTTTGTCTATCCCTTTTTAGGTCAAACTATCAATAACATACGAACAAGGGATAATTTGGTACATAAGTGACAAATCTTAATACTGTCATAATCTTTTTCCCTTGGTGAGATTTTCCAGTATAATTGAGAACATCCCTAGTTGAAAATTAGGATTAGTTATGTTCACACAGAGAACAACTTGTTACAGAAGCCCTATAAATGGCGAAACGCCGTCGGCTTGGGGAAGTTTGACGGACGTTTCTAGAAGGGCTTATGTGCTGGGTTTCTCTACCTTGTCAAGTAAGTTGGCTAGAAGCCAAAGGGGGTGACAGATGAGAAGTTAAAAACTGGTCTAATTTTAATAACGATTTTGACCCGCAATGATTCTATCATATCTTATTTTGCGGGACACGCAATCTCTTTGTGCAAATTTTACCGAAGATTGGAGATTGTCGAAAAGCAGATTGCAAATTGAGGAAAAACAGGTTCTAAGAGATTGCGATTGGTAAATCTAAAATCTACACTCCTTTAATCACAGGGGAACCTGTCTTTTAAGCAGGGGTGAATACTTCGTTCCTCAGCACAAGCTTACAATCTGCGCGAATGCAATACTTCGTTCCTCAGCACAAGCCTACAATTGATTGACTCCGTTGTTGATTTGAGCAGTTTTTAATTATTTTTAGCCGAATTCAATTATCCTCTGTTTTCGGGCTGTGTTTTTCTTATGGTGACGTTGATTAACGTCGTCACAGGATTTCTTTGACCATTTAAATTGAAAAACACAGTTGAAAACCAAAGGCCATACGCCGTAGGCGTGGAAATGAGGAGGTGAGGCAATACTGCGTAGGTTTTGCTCAAATCCCTTGTGGTGACTGCATGGGAGCTTTCTAGCAGGGTGCAGGGGAGAAACCCGAAAAACCTTCTAGAAAGCTCCGGTCTCCCTGCTCAAGAGCTTACCTCATAGAAAAGTCAAAATCCTTAACCTACGCAGTATTGGGAGGTGAGGAGATGGCCTCCATAAATGCCTTGAGTAGTCATGGCTTGATAACTACCCCATGATCTATAAGTTCACTATCTAACTATAGAGTAATGCTTTTCCTCTTTTAGTCTCGAAAATCATTATTACAAGTAATCTCGAATTAACCTTAGTAAATTGTAGAAATCTAGAGAAATTATGAATAATTACCGAATTGATGACAAACATCTCCTTGAATGGGTGAATGGTTCCGGTGTAGACCCAGAAATTGTGAAATTGAATGTGCGATCCCTTATAGCCCCCGATACCTACGACTTCCTGTTGTATTCAGACAACGTACCCCGACGAAACGATGGTCGAATCAACAACCGAACCTTGAAAGCAAACGCTCACCTAGAAGACGGGGGATATGGGGTAAATGCCATTGACCCAGAAACAGGAGAGGATATGCTCTGGGGCCAGTTAAAACCCAACAACCCCAAAGTAACGCCTGATGGAAAAATAAGAAAATACGAATGTCCCCCCAAGGAACCAGTTCAAGCAATCTGTCCCAAAGTGTCTCATCGTATTGGGTTAAAAGTAGCCAAAAAAGCAGGTCTATTAAAGGAATACCGAGAAAGAATCCGTTATCAATGGGCAGCCACCGAAGGCATCACTTACAAAGAATTTTTGCGCCGGAAAGATCAGTTATTCTGGAAATGGGTGAAAGAGAATGTGGAGGTGGCGATCTCAGTAGTAGAGGGGACAAAGAAAGCAGGAGCCTTACTATCTCAAGGAATAGCAGCCATTAGCATCCCAGGAATATGGAATGGCAGTCCCAAAGACGATAACGGAAACCCCGTACTATTGCCACAACTACAATACTTTGCTCAACCAGCACGGGAGATAGTCATCATCTTTGACCAGGACGAGAAATTGAAAACCCAAGCTAGTGTCATAGCAGCCAGAGAAAGATTAGCTTCCTGTTTCCGAGATGCTTGTTGTAAAGTTTTGTTTCTTTCTTGGGACACATCAGAGAAAGGGATAGATGATGCGATCGTTGCCAATGGTAAAGAATGGTTCCAAGAAGTATGGGACAACCGCAGCGTTGAACCGGCCTCAATCAAGATAACGAAATTAGAGCATGACTTACCGAAATGGAGTGAGAAGGGGTTAGTCAAATATTTAGTAGGGCTATATGAAGATAGACTAATCTTTGATAAAGAAACGAAAGAATGGTACTTGTACAGTAGTGAAATAAAAGGAATATGGAAAATAATCTCTAAAGAAGAACTAGAACAGAGAATATTATTGGAATTAGGTCATTTAGATGAAGTGGTAGAAGACATTAGAAGTCAGATAGGAAAAGCAATAAAAGCGGTACAAGAAAGCAGTAGAAGTAATAAGCAGAAAAAAGAGATAATAGGGCAATTAAAAGCACAAATACCCAAAGAATTTGACTATACCATCAGATTGGTGGAATCAACAGGAAAGCATTTAAGCAGAAAGTTGTTAACCCCCCAGATGCAAAGCCATAGTCAAAAAGGTTTAATACCCTTCCGTAACGGGGTGTTAGACATTGAAACAAAAGAACTGTGGCCCCATAGTCCCACGAATTATCTAACATGGTGCTTGCCTTATGACCACAACCCCTTGGCTAGTTGTAACCCCATCAAACAATGGTTATTAGACATGATGGAAGGGGATGCAAGCCTTGTTAACTTAGTCAGGGCATATTTACACGGTATAGTTACTGGACGGGCAGATTGGCAGAAATTTTTAGCCTTGTGCGGGCCAGGAGGAAGTGGGAAATCAACCTTAACAAAATTGGCGATCGCTCTTGTTGGGGCCGAGAATGTCCATGTCACCGACTTAGACATTTTGGAAAAAGACAAATTCGAGACAGCCAACATCAAAGATAAACGACTGGTAATCATCAATGAGGCAACCAGTTATAAAGGAGTGAAGAAATTAAAAGCATTAACAGGGGGAGATCGCTTAAGATTCGAGCAGAAATATAAACAAGCATTAGCCAGCTTCTATCCCGATGCCTTAGTAATTATCACCTCCAACGAACCCATCAAGACAGGGGACTATACCAGTGGGTTATATCGTCGAGAGATTCCCCTAAGTATGAACCGACGAATTGCCGATAAAGAGCAAAAGAAGTTAATCGACCATGATCGAGAAAATAATCTAACCGGAGAATTTGCGCCCTATATCCCAGGACTGTTGAACTGGGTCTTAGAGATGGATTCAGAAGAGGCAACGCAAATCATTAAAGATCCCTATAACTATGCTCCGGCACTCCTTAAAAGCAAATTAGATAACTTAATGGATACCAACTCGATAGCAGCATGGTTAAACGAGAAGATCATCCATGATCCCCAATACCAAACCCAAGTAGGGTGTAAACCACCATTGGGAGAATCGAAAGAGGAAATTTGGTTGTATGCGAGTTATTGTGCTTATTGTGCATCAGCAGGCATAAACACCATCTCCTTAACCCGATTTTCCAACCTACTATTAGACCTGTGTAACAATCAACTGGGCCTACCAATCATCAAAGACCGCGATAACGTCAAAACTTATATTGAGGGTTTAAAAATTCGTGACGCTATGGATGAGGATCGTCCCCCAATGATTGAAGGTATTTATACTCTCTCTAGTGGAGAGTCTGTGAAGAGTTGTGTGCCGGAGGTGATGGCTGAAACGCCTATCAGTGTTGAATGTGGTGAATATGGAGACTTTTCTGAAACTTCCCAAAAAAATCAACCATCGTCCGTTGCACTTTTAGATCAACCATCAACCTCAAGTAAGTCTCAAACAAAAATAGACAAATTACAAAATAACCCACCACAGTCACCACAGTGTTCTCCTGCCTTGGTTACAGAGGATAACCAACCTAACACCAACTCACCACAGGAGGAGGTGAATATGGTGGAGTGGGATGACATTACTGAGGGCATCGATAAGGAAATGGAGCGACTAGGATGGGACGTGCAAAAAGGTCAACAGTACATCTTTGAAAAGTATGGGAAAAAATCTCGTCAGAGGTTAAGAGATGATCAACTACTAGAATTTCTGGAGGATCTCAAAGCCCAACCCAAGTTTAAAGTGGGACAAACAGCCATATTCAGAGGAACTAAGGTGATTATTGAACGTTTAATAGATAAATTTGTAGCGGTAGTAAGGTCATGTTCAAACCCTTCTGAAAAATCGATGGAGGTGTCAATTAACCACTTATCTTTGGCTGTTTGAATTCGGCTCGCGTGGCTTTGCTATAAGAAGGCAGAGGGCAGGAGGTAAAACCACTCTCTGAGGGGGTTTCAAGAATATAGACTGTCCTAAACTATACTTCGACTGCTATATCCCTCTTCTGTCAGACTCCGAAAAATGGGGATCAAAACCTGATTCTTTCGTTGAGTGTCGTTGTCTGTAATGACGGAAATTCGTCAGAATTGCGGAAAGTGACAGAAGAGGGATATTAGACACTCCCTTGGTTCCTCTCAATATCTCCAATCATCTGTAAGCTGAGAGTACCATCTATTCTTCTCTGTTTCTAGTTCAGATACATCTTCGTTGATTCCTAGTCTCTCCCGTCGCCAGATTTCATGACTGTACCAGGCGTATTTCAAGCGACAATAAAACGGGTCTAGAATCTCCACAAATCCAAAGGAATGCTGCCAATTACGACTGCCCTCATTACAGATATGATAGGCACTGTAAAGTGTTTGCAGCCCTTGATCATATAAGGTGTTGGCTGCACTGGCGACCATTTGTGTTGCCATGCCTTTCCTTTGATACGACGGCACGACATAGAGCAAATCCAACTCAGCATGGCCTTCTCGGTTTTCCAGGAATAGTGCCAGGCCCACAACCTGGTTTGTGTTTGGCTTCATAACCATTACAGAAGCAGGAAGTGGCTTCCCTCGGCTTCCTTGGAAGTAACCGTTAATATTCTTTTGAGCGTGCAGCCTAATCTCACTTTCGGGCCAATTGCAAAACTCCACTGAATTGCGAAAGCTCTCTTTGAAGGCTTCAATCATCTGTTCGACTAACGATTCCGAGACTGGCATTACTTTAAAAGCTCCCATCAGTGCTTGGGGTTTCAAAACGACTCTCGTTTTTACGATATGTTCTCTTGGAGAAAAATGAGCATGATTATCCCAGTATTCGGCTTTCCAACCGAAAGGGTGTGACATAGTCTCGAACTCTTCGATAGACATCCGAATCTTTTTACTTTTCATCTATTTTCGGGTAGTGGTGTTGCCAAAACTGGTGGTCGGTGGTCTTGCTTGGTGCGATTGCTGTCCCACAACCTTTAGACTCTAAGAGGGTACACCGGGTAAGAGTGGGATGTTTGTGTTTATTTAATCTTATTATTGTCCGTCTCTGGTATAATACAAAAGTTCGCTACTGTTGTCGAAACCTGATGTTATGCCCAGACGGAAATCTGTGACTCACTTTGTCGCTGTCAACGACCTGGAAAAACCCCCAGAAGAACAAGAGGGACTACTCATAGAAGTTCCCCATAAAGGGGGTGATAATTCCTCAAATCGAGAAAAGGCTTTAGAAATAGTCTTAACTATGTGGGAAAAAGGAGAAATTGACCCAGATTTATTCCCGAATGGTCTGACTGAAGAGAATATTTTTTTCGTGCCTCCTGATAGTCCCCGTTTAGAGAAATTAGAGAGTATCAAAGAATCTCTCCCCATTCCCCCCATTGTCAAGGGAGCGCAAGAGATTATCCATTTAACCAAATTGCAACTGGAGGTACAAGAGGTAGCCGAAGTTGCTGCTCCCTATGTTCCTGTGATTGAAGCCGTTCTCTCGGGAAATCGTCCTCTCAATAACTCAGAAAGAGAAATTGCCAGAGATAAGAAATATGCCAAAGTAATTACCAAGTTAGGAGAAATAGTAGCCTCTGTGTCTGACTACCGAGAGAATTGCACGGGAAATGCGAGACTCATTCTTAATGCCATTGCTTGGCAGTCTCAGCAGGGAGCGGATTCTAATTCTGATACTCCAACAGGAGTGGTGGATGAATCAGATAGTGTCATTTAATAATGGACAATGGATAATGGATAATGGATAATGGATAATGGACAATGGACAATGGACAATGGACAATGGACAATGGATAATTGATAATAATTAATGAAGATGTGTAAAGACTCGGAGCAATCTCCATGAAAGCATCAGAGATCATGAGTAAAAATGTGGTCACTATTAGCGGTTCAGCAACAGTGACTGAAGCAGTTAAATTGATGAAAGAGCAGGGATTACATTCTCTAATCGTTAATCGTCGTTATCCAGAAGATGCCTACGGCATTGTCACGGAAACTGACATAGTGTATAAAGTGGCTGCATACGGAGCCGATCCCAAAACCGTTAGGGTTTATGAAATTATGACCAAACCTTGTATTGTGGTTAATCCTGATTTAAGAGTAGAATATGTAGCAAGGTTATTTGCTCAAACAGGGATATCTGCTGCCCCAGTGATCAAGGGAGAATTATTAGGAATAATTACGATTAACGATATTCTTAATCAAGGAGATTTTCTAGAACAACCAAAATCAGTATTGTTAGCAGAAGAACTCGAAAAAGCGAGGGATGAAGCGCATCAAATTTGTCAGGAAAAAGGGATAACCTCCCGAGAGTGTGGAGCAGCTTGGGACATTGTAGAAGAAATACAAGCCGAACTAGCACACCAAAGGGCTCAAAAACCCTCAAAAACCTATTTTGAACAATATTGTGAAGAGTTTCCCGATGCCAGAGAAGCAAGAGTTTATGATAATTAAGGGCAAGAAAAGAAATCTCAGTCAAAGGTGGATGGTTGAGTGTCTTCAGTCTTAAATGATTCTCCCATTCTTATCCTTTGTTGTATGTTGTAATGCACAGAATTTTCCGTAATCTCGAAGAGATTGCCCACAGAGATATTCATCGGTCATTGATGATAATTTATATAATGACGAGTATTCAAGCAACGACATTGGAATATATTTTATGAGTATGGAGCAATTCTCCCAGAGAACTGAATTAACCGAATCATTAGGACTATCATCTTTCCATGAACGTCGTCGTTGTCTTGAAGAAGAACATCAGTGGTTGCTCAAACAAATCAAACGAAAACGTACTGAACTAAAGAATTTTTTAGATCAGATGCGTAGTATTGGCATGGAGATTTTTAGAAGAGTCTCCCCAATTCAACAACAAATCCAAGAACTAGATAGAGAGATTCATGAATTATTCTCCGAGATTTTAACCAAGAGAAAATTGGGTAAAAAAAGTAGAGAGGATATAGTAGGGGTTTATCATTCTCTTCAATTAATGGGAGTAATAAGTCCTCAATCAGAGGAATTAGAAGAAGATGAAGAAGATAATGAACAATGGCAAGAAGATTTTGGGGATGTATTCTCAGATGAGCAAGAGTTTAAATCAGCTAAAAAGAAGAATCAAAAAAAAGCCGATTATACAGAGCAAGAGGATGAAGATAATGATTTTGATCAAGGGGATAAAAAATCTAATAAATCAGGGGAAATGAGAAAAACATTTTTGAAATTAGCCTCTCTATTTCATCCTGATAAAGCCAGTGATCCAGAAACACAAATTTATCATAATGAAGTCATGAAAGAAGTAAATCGATCTTATGAAGAGGGAGATATAGCCAGATTATTAGAAATAGAAAAACAGCATCATCTCCAACAAGAAATCGACCTAAATAATACCTCAAAGAGTGAAATTGAAAGAATTTGTTTAATGAGAGAACAAGATAATGAACTTCTAAGAACTCAATATGAAAACTTAAAAAGAGAACTCAGGATGGTGAGAAGAAGTCCAGAGGGGACAATGGTTAAAGAATATCGAGCTTGTCAGAAACGAGGAGTGGATGCGATGGCTGAACTAACTAAAGAATTAGAAACTCAAGTAAAACCAATCGAAAGTATCCGTAATTTTGTCAGAGATTTTCGTGACAAAAAAATTACTATCTCAGACTTTCTCAAAGGCCCCGGTAGTTCAGTTAAAGAAGAAGAAATATTAGAAATGATGTTAGAAGAATTATTAGGAATTAGAATAATGTAATTCAATAATGGATAATGGACAATGGACAATGGATAATTATCAATTATCAATTATCCATTGATAAAAATCAACTAAAATAAAAGTTGCAAAAGAGTTAAACATCGCCTTTTATTGATATAATATAAAGAGTGATATGAGAAAATAGTTCCTCAAAAATCATGACCAAACATTGAACATTGAACATTAAACATCTTTCATTTTGGTTTCAAGCCTCTTCCTTCAGGGAGAAAGAAGTTTGGGAGAGGTTTCAAGCCTACTTCCAAACCAATGATAAATGATAAATGATAAATGATAAATGAAATGACAGAAAACCTTAGTGAAGTTGGGTCTTATCTGAAGAGAATAGCTCAAATTCCTCTCCTAAAACCTGATGAAGAAATTGAATTAGGTAAGCAAGTGAAAAAGATGATGACTTGTTGGGAAACTAGAGAAAAGTTACTCACTGAAAAATCTTATATTACAGAGGAAGAGTGGGCAAAAGAAATAGGAATAAGCGTAAGAGAACTTCAGTTAATCCTAAAAAGAGGAAAAAGAGCCAAAGATAAAATGGTTAATGCTAATTTAAGATTAGTAGTAGCGGTGTCCAAAAAATATCAGGGAAAAGGATTAGAATTTATGGATTTAGTACAAGAGGGAAATTTAGGATTAATCAGAGCGGTAGAAAAGTTTGAATATGATAAAGGATACAAATTTTCAACTTATGCGTATCATTGGATTAGACAAGCTCTAGTGCGAGCAATTTTCGACAAAGGAAGAACGATTAGAGTACCTGTTCATATTCAGGAAGAGATTAGTAAGCTGAAAAAAATGCAGTTAGAAATTAGACAGAAGTATGGGAGAAGTGCCACGGTGGGAGAGCTTTCAGAAAGGTTAGAAATTCCCCCTTCTAAAGTTAGGTTATTACGAGAAATTAAGAATCCGATTATCTCTTTAGATCAAAAGGTTCTAGGAGATGAAGACAATTCAACGCTGCTGAGTTTTCTGGCAGATCCTCATGAGGATTTAGGGGAATTTCTGGAAGACCTTGGCAATAAAGAACTGGTGGAACAATGTCTCTGTGGATTAAAACCACAAGAGCAAACAGTGTTGAGAGAATATTATTTAGAAAACCCTTCTTTAACCTTAAATGAAATTGCTAAAAAAATGAAGGTGAGTAGGGAAAGAGTGAGACAAATTAAAAAGAAGGCTTTAGATAAATTAAGACAAGTAATAGTGACTGATTTAAGAGATGAATCGGAGATTATTTCAGTTAATTTTGAGTCAATGGCTAAAGAAAAATCTCAGAAATTGAAAAAGATTTTTAAGGAGTCTTTAAAAGAGGTTAAACCTCCAAATGGAGTGAATAGTTATGCTGAAGATGTTAAAATTAAAACTGAAGAGAAAAGGGGGAAATCGACAAAAGTGGTTAACTCCATAAACCCTGTTTCTCCATCAGTTGAAATTGAGGAGAAAGTCAACTTGTCTCAGCATAAGGGAACAGAAAATCCTTTAGTTAAACTGTCTGATAA
>JBFRWO010000348.1:0-9255 GCA_051439625.1 Crocosphaera sp.
AATCTCGCAGAGAGGCTGGAAGTGTCATCGCAATGGTAGAGGATACAAGAATAAGTTCATCAGATTTCCAGTTTTTGGGATCTTCTTCAAATCCAGGAATTCCTAACCCTAACCCAACTCCTAACCCAACTCCTAACCCACCCATTGAACCTTTTTAACTCAGTACCATTCTCATCAACTTAAACTACAGATGTTAACGTTGTAGGGGTCAACGGCCGTTGACCCCTACGAAAATGTTTAGCCTAACTTTAGGAAACTGGTATAAGTATTAAGCTTTTGGAATTAACTATTCTGAGGTTGAACTAAATTATCTAACCCATCGATCACTTCTGCTGAGACAATTTGATCTTTTTTGGTCAACTCTGCTAATGTTTCTTTTCCATCAACTAGATAGCCAAAAACAGAATAACGGCCATCCATTAAGTTAAACCCAGGGGGAGTTAATTCGCTGTCAAATTTAAAGAAGAAAAATTGTGATGATCCACCGTTAGGATCTAAACTAGGACGAGCTAAAGCAACGGCCCCATAAGAATTAAAGGGAAGAACTAAGTCTGGTAAATAAATACCTACCTCTTCGAGAGTTGCTCCATAAATAGGTGTTTCCTCACCTTTGACCAAAATTTCCATGGGAATAGCTCGATATTCTCCTGTTTCTGGGTCAATAAATCCTTCTTCCTTCCCTGTGGGATCACCTGTTTGGATGGCAAAACCATCTTCTGAGTCAAGAAAAGGTAAACCATCATAAAAACCTCGTTGCACCAGATCAACGAAGTTTCCGCCATTGACAGGGGCGTTGTAACCGTCAACCACAATGGTCAGGTCTCCTTTGGTCGTTTCTAGTTTAACCGTGGCCCGTCCTTTTAACTGAGGCAAGTTGGCGTATTCTGTGGGGACATCAAAAGGGAAACCTTCCACCATTAAGGCTTCAATATCACCAATATTATCGAGAATAGCTCTTCTTGTTAACCAAACCTGTTCTCTATCCTTATTTTTTACTGCTTCTTGCAGTTCGCTGACCCCTGTTTTAACATTTTCTAAGAGCATTTCTGCTTGTGGTTGGCGATCGCTAGGAACCCCATCGATAATTTTATCGCTGCGTATGGCGAGTACAAAAGAAGCGGTTTTGACATCTTTAGCGATGGGAGGCCAACGTTTTCCCCTCAGATGATTAGAAATATCTTCGATCGCATCTTGAACTTTGCGAATCGGTTCGTTATCAATAGGTAAAGCGTACCTTAAAATAGCTTCGGGGTTAGTAATGGCGTTTCCTTGAGCAAGCGCGCCAATTAACATGGAATTTGTACCAAACTGACTCCAGGTTGCCCCAGATAAACTAATAGATAGGGTCACTACCATCATAGCGACTATAGTTTTTTTGCACCAATGTTCCCAATTAGATAGGATATTAAACCAAAAACTTTCTTTTAATTTCATCAATTTTTAAGGATTACCATGAATGAGCATTTTCATTGTTTTTATTTACCACAATTTGGGGTCTAATTGATACCCTCTCTTGTATGAAGTCTTGAGGAGAATTATTATTTATGTTTACAATAAAAGTATATTTATTCATTTTCTAGGAATTTTAACAATGCTAAGAGGTCTTTTTTGGTTATCGTTATTAGTTGTCTTTTTTCTTTTAGCTTGGGGTGGTTGGAATGAATATCAAAAGTTAGAAGCTTATCGGGTATGGGCGGAAGATTTTGATCAGGCTAAATATGATATTTATGCCATCATTGGTGTTAAAGACAAAGAAATTACTTGGGGACAACCTGGCCGTTCTATTCCTGACACTTTACCTAAATTTTTGTTAAATGATGTTGATAAAATAGAATTATTAGTTAATGATAAATCTGTTGATTTAGCTAATTTACCCAAAAAGGGAAAACCTGTAATTCAGTTTAGTTTTATCGAGGAAAATAAATCGGTGGTTAAAATTCCCTTTACTGAGATTGATTTAGCAGCTAAATGGTTAACTTATTTAGATAATCTTAGAAAAAATAGTTGATCGTTTCATATTTTTTATGATTTTATCAACTTATTAAGTATAACATTTATTTTTGTGCAGGTGCTTAAAATAACTCAGAATATTCTTGCCAAATTTTAGTTATAAATTGATGTAACTTTTCCCTAGCAATGGGATTATTATTAACGGGATAATCTGGACTACTTAGCTGACTTAATAAAGGGATTACTTCTGTATCTAATGCCGGTTGAAATAGATTTATCGGATATAATAAATCAGAAGTGGAACGTACATCTACCAACAATTTTGGTGTGAATAATTGTGCATAAACTTCCTTTTCTTCAGACATATCCACTAAACATAATGGACGAACCCAACACAATTGACGAGATTCAACTACTTGAATAACTTCACAATAAAGACGATGGAAGTTATCAGTTAAATAAACAATTTGTTGAGCAGTAAAAACGCAATTTTTACCCATTATTATTCTTGAATAATCTACTTTTATTGATTAATTACGCTCTCAGATTCAAGCATTTCACGAAAACGAATCTCATCACGGTGAGGATCAGCGCGACTGACTTGTACATTGAGGCGATCGCCTAAAGATACAGAACGCTCAAAACGATGGGGTAATTCTAACCCTAATTCTTCCAAAAGGATCACCCCTAACCCTTCATCTTCCCGTAACCAGCGTAATACCAAACCTTGCCAAACCTCATCAGCGTTACGGCGTAAAAATTCTAAACCCCAATAACGGTTTGTTTGTCGCTCAACTAAAGACGCTTCTTGAGCAGAAAGGGTCACACTATATAAAATTTGCTGCATCACATCCAAAGGAAAAGGTAACTCATCCCCCCTCAGATGGGCTTTAATTTGAAAATGGGTCAATAAGTCTGTATAACGACGAATAGGAGACGTTACTTGGGTATAACTATCTAATCCTAAACTAGCGTGACGACTGGGTAGGGTTCCCATTTCGCCGCGAGGCATACAACGGCGCAAAGCACAAGCCCTCACTGGGCCTGGGGGCAATAATAATAATTCTTCTTCTGGGGGTAACTCCGGTTGAGGTTGTCCTCTAAACGGAACAGGGATACCATGTTCGCCACAATAACTCCCTGCCACTTCTCCTGCTAAAATCATCATTTCTGCAACTAATTGACGGGAAATGGAGGTTTCTAATAATTCAATGACAATTTCTTCCTCCGACTTCACCTTAATAATAGCTTCTGGCATTTTGATGGTGATGGAACCTTGAGACTGTCGCCACTGGTGTCGTTTTTTGGCTGCTTCTGCTAATACCGCTAACTCTGCTTCGGCGGTAATACCTAACTGTAACATCTCATTCACATCGTGGTAGGTGAGGCGATAGGTTGGTTTAATGAGACTGGCATGGATAGAATAGTCTACAACAGCCCCCTCATTATCTAAAATAACCCCAAAACTCAAAGCAGCGCAGAGTTGACCTTGACGTAAACTCATGGGACCTGTGGCTAACTCCATAGGAAACATGGAGATCATCCCTGTGGGCAAATATAGGGTCGTGCTGCGTTTTCTCGCTTCTAAGTCTAATTCATCCCCTGGAGTCACTAAACGGGTGGGGTCAGCGATATGTATCCATAATTTGACTTGATCATTGTCTAGATACTCAACACTCAAACCGTCGTCAATTTCTTCTGTACTTTCATCGTCAATGGTATAGACTTTTAGATGGGTCAAGTCTAAGCGATCGCTATCAGCATCGGGGGGCAAAGTTTGTACATGAGAAGAAGCCACATCTAACACCTTTTGAGGAAAATTGACAGGATAAGAGCTTCGCTTTAAGAATAGGTTTTCATTGGGACTCCACCATTTCAAAGCCACCAATAAGTCAAAAGCTGCATCAGGGGTTGTTGCCTGTTCCAGTTCTTTGAGTAAGTCTTGAGCATTACGATGACTTTGCTCTGGTTGTAAGACAAATTTTTCTAATAATTCTAACCGAGTGCGATCGCTCTGAGTCCATTCTACCGCTTCCCCGGCCATCCCTTGTTGAATATGTTCAATAAAGAGTTCTTTTTCTTGTTGACGTTGTTGTTGAACTTCTAATTGATGTTTAATTTCCTCGACTTGGCTGGGGGAACGAGGTTCATAGTTATCCCCTTTTTTCTTAAAATATATTTTATCTTCAGATAGGAGGCGATGTGCTGCATAACAGAACTGTGGCGTTTGTTCAGAGTAGAGAAAGCTGGCCAAGTCTGCTGCTGTCACCCCTTCTCCATCTTCCACTAATAATTCCCAAGCTACTTCTAAATTAGAGGGATCAAGGTAAGGTTGAATCTCTTGGAGAAATTGAGGGATATCATCGCTATTGTAGGGGCCCCCTGGCACTTCATAGTCCACTCGTTGGGGTCGCAGTTTGTGGGAATGACCTTGACCGTCAATAACCATCCAATCTTTTTTCCCCTCTGGACGATCAACTACCGCCAGACGATATTCCCCATTGACTCTAAATTCAACTAATTTACCTTTTTCCACCCGTTTTTTGCCTTACTTGTTAACATTTTCTCTAACTACTGTTATAGTAACCCTTTTTTAGATTCGGGTTTCGGGGCTTATATTGGGACTTTGGGGATTAAGAGACAATACAAACCCCAAATACCCAACATTAGAGTCATGGTTAAGCTTCTTTATTGACAAAGGGTAATAGAGCTAAGAACCTAGCCCGTTTTACCGCAGTGGTCAAAGCTCTTTGTTGTTTTGCTGTTAACCCTGTGATACGTCTTGGCAAAATTTTACCCCGTTCGGTAATAAATTTCCTCAGCAATTCTGTATCTTTATAGTTGATGGGTTGCTTAGGAGGAATGGGAGATAAACGTTTCCGATAGTAACTCATACTTGACTTTTTCCTTATCTTGTGGTAAGCAATTATTTAATTTCTTTGTGGACCGTGTGGGCATTACAGTGGGTACAGAACTTTTTGAGTTCTACTCTTCCTGTGGTATTACGACGGTTTTTCGTGGTGGTATAGCGACTAACCCCCCGGGATCTTTTATTGGCGTTTGTCCGACATTCTGTACATTCTAGGGTAATAATTAGTCGAACCCCTTTTTTACTGGCCATAATTTAATTTAGCAATTTACTCGATTAATTTAGATTTACACACAAACAGCTATTGTCTCATATTTTTGAACTATTTGCAACATAACCTTAACGGGTTTCAATTTATCTCGAATAACTCTGCTTCTGGAACTCGGAAATTGCTCCATTTGAGTTTAGCTGGATCAAAGTGCCAAATAAGTCTAGGATGAAGCTTAGACAGTTCATTATTGTCATCCTGACATTCAATATCTAAACATAACAGATAATCGAAACTATTCAAATATAAAAGCCAGTTCAGGAATGCCAATTTTAAACCCCGTTTGATATAAACAAGAAAGAGTCAATAGAGCAACAATAATTCCTGAGCAGATGGCTTCTGATACCATTATCTTAGGACGATAATGGAAATTATGAAAATCACCATTACAGACCAAAACTATTTAAAGTTTGCTAAGTTTTTAATTTTAGGTTTAGTTATTGTTTTTATTGCTTCTCCTGGAAAAACTCAATTTTGGCCGTTTATTTATTGGGAATTATACGATCGTTGATTATTTTCCCATTTGCTTTCATTTGGACAATAGTATCAATTTATAGGAAAAATCAGAAACTTATATTTAAAACACAATAAGTTTATTAAACTTTATATTTAATATGAAACGGTTTATTTCCCTTGCTATTAGTACCGCAATTCTTGTTGTACTCTATTCTAAAATTAATTTTCAACAGTTAATCACGGTGTTTCGTAATTGTAACTTAGCGTGGTTAATTATTAGTTTATCTATGGTTATTCCCATTACATTAATAACTGCTTGGCGATTACAATAATTGATGCCAAAAAATAGTAATTTAGGATTACTATAAGCCAATCGTTTAATTTTAGTTTCTAGTGTTTTAAACATGATTTTACCTTCTAAAATAGGTGAGATTGCTAAAGCCTATTTTCTCATAGATAGGGGTCATTTAAGTGGTTCTTTATCTATTTCTTTAGTTATTTTTGAAAGAATTTTTGATTTACTCTCTTTACTATTTTACTGTGTTTTTTGTTTGATTGTCTATCTTAACAAGGATGAGTGTTTCCTAGTAATGACTATAGGTATTGGTATTAGTTTAATCGTGGGACTATTATTAATTTGCTCACAAAATTTCGCTTTATTTTTACTTAAATTATTCTCCAAAATTTCTCCGAAATCAATCAAACTTAAACTACAAACCCTTGAATCTTCTTGGCAAGAAATGCACGAATATTTTTGGAGTAATCCAAAAAAGTTAATAACAGTTACATCAACTTCTATATTTCTCTGGTTTTTACATTTATTGCAAATCTGGTTCTTTATTTTAGCCCTTAATGCTTGGGTTCCTTTTATCACTAATCTTGCCCTTTCTTCTTTAGCAATCTTAGCAGGTTTACTACCTTTAACCTTTGCAGGAGTAGGAACAAGAGATGCTGCTTTAGTTTACCTTTATCAACCTTATTTTTCTGCAAGTGTTGGGGCTGCATTAGGTATTCTCTGTACCTCTCGTTACTTTATTCCTGCGCTAGTTGGACTTCCTTTTCTCAATCAAATGATGAGTGCAGTTCGTCAATTTAATAAGTCTTAAAACCGCAATTTTCTGATTCAGACTATAAGACATTTTGATAAGTTATAGTCTGAAATTTTCCCTAATTTTTACGCAATACAGTCAACCATAAACCGGCCACTCCAGCAGTAATTAATAGACTGTGAAGAGGAGACATAGGAGTAGAACTATAATGTAAATCTTGTCTCAATTCATAACTAATATTTTCATAATCTACCCCATCTTCAGTCACAGGAACAATAATAACTTCTCCGTGACCTTCATCGATAATTTGTACTTCCCAGTCCCCAGGAATAGAACTATCAGGAAGAAAAGAAAAACGGCCTTCTTCGTCAGTTCTAGACTCTAACCAAGGTTCATCAAAATTATTCGGTGCATAGACATAAACTTCAGCATTTTCGGCAACTTCATCGGTACTATAAGTAGTTTGAAATTCTAATTTATCATTCAATAAATAGTTAGTAAACATAGTATGAGCTAAACTGTGAGAAGGTATTCCCAGGACAGCAAATAAGACCGGTAAAGCAAAAATTAGTTTTTTCATGTGACTAAGACTCCTCAGAACGATTAAAATAAAGTGAGACTCAATTATAGCAATTCTCAAACATTATTTAAGTAAGCCATTCTCACTCATTAGTTGAATAACATAACATAAAGAATAATCAGAGAAAATCCCTGATTATCTTATGAGACAAAATTAAGGTAAAATTCAGGTAGGATTATCAATTAAACCGTTTAAATTGTTGGTTTAGCTTTCCTTTTTAACCATTATCGGTCACTGATAACTGATGACTGCTCACTGTTCACTAACTATAGGTTTCAATATTCAATGAAAGCCATGATGGTAGTGGGAACCACTTCCCACGCCGGAAAATCCTTTATTACCACGGCAATATGTCGTATTTTAGCCCGTAGGGGTTGGCACGTTACGCCCTTCAAAGGGCAAAATATGGCACTCAATGCTTATGTTACCACCACTGGCGGAGAAATTGGTCATGCTCAAGCGGTACAAGCTTGGGCCGCAGGAATCAATCCCAGAGTGGAAATGAACCCTATTCTCCTCAAACCCCAAGGAAATATGACCTCACAGGTTATTTTAGGGGGAAAAGCAGCCGGAGTTACAACAGCAGTTAACTATTATGAACAGTATTTTGAAAAGGGTTGGAATGCGATCACTCAATCTTTAGAACGTTTGGCAACAGAATATGATTTTGTAGTTTGTGAAGGTGCAGGAAGTCCGGCAGAAATTAATCTCAAACATCGAGATTTAACTAATATGAGAGTTGCTAAACATCTTAACGCACCTACTGTATTAGTTGTGGATATCGATCGCGGTGGATCTTTTGCTCATGTGGTGGGAACGTTACAATTATTAGATGAGTCAGAACGAGCTTTAATTAAAGGAATTATTATTAATAAGTTTCGAGGACAGCGATCTCTTTTAGATTCGGGAATTGAATGGTTAGAAGATTATACAGAAATTCCTGTTTTGGGGGTGATTCCTTGGCGCGATATTTCCTTTTCTGCGGAGGATTCTTTAGATTTATTAGAAAGACCGAGGAGAGGAGAAAAAGAGATTAATATAACGGTTTTACGATTACCCCATATTGCTAATTTTACTGATTTTGAACCTTTGGATGCTGAAAAGACCGTCTCTTTAACCTATTTAGATTTAAAGGATAATTTAGGTTATCCCGATGCAGTTATTATTCCAGGGTCAAAAACTACCATTAATGATTTAATCGCTTTGCATGGAACTGGGATGGTTAAGAAATTACAAGATTACGTAGCAGCAGGGGGTGTTATTTTTGGTATTTGTGGGGGCTTTCAGATGTTAGGAGAAATGGTGTTTGACCCCGACCAATTAGAAAGTAATAATACTTCTTATTCGGGACTAAATTTTTTACCTATTGAAACAGTTATTACCTCAGAAAAAATTGTTTGTCAACGTCAAACTTGTTCCGTTTATCCCTATCCTGGATTTCCCATCAACGGGTACGAAATTCATCAAGGAATTACTCGTTTATCTGAAAATATAACTGAACAGAAAAAAATGAATATTCATACTTTATTTGAAGATAGTAGTTTGGGAATTGTTAATGAAAATAAATCGGTTTGGGGGTGTTATTTACATGGTATTTTTGATAATGGAGCTTGGCGAAGAACTTGGTTAAATTATCTAAGAAATCGTCGAGGTTTGTCTTCTTTACCCACAGGAATTGCTAATTATAGAGAACAACGAGAGGTTATTTTAGATAAATTAGCCGATCTTGTCGATGAATTTGTTGATTTAAGTCCATTATTAACTAACTAATTATTTGAGGAAGATTTTATGACGGTTACAGTGCGATTTTTACCCGATAATATTACCATAGAAGCCCAAGCAGGAGAACCCATGTTAGAAGTGGCAAAACGAGCAGGAATAACCATTCCTACAGGCTGTTTAATGGGTTCTTGTCATGCCTGTGAGGTAGAATTGGAGGATGGAACCCCTATTTGTGCTTGTATTAGTGCCATTCCTGGAGGCAGCGACTCCGTAACTATTAGTTTATACAGTGACTTGGGTTGGTAAATTATTCAAATAGTGTGGGAAGTGTGGGAAGTGTGGGGAGTGTGGGGAGTGTGGG
>JBFRWO010000349.1:0-20451 GCA_051439625.1 Crocosphaera sp.
CAAGTGCATAGATAATTAAAATTCAGCAAAAGGAATTAAACCTCCACTTTTTTTAGGGTCGCCTCGGTTGCTATTTTCCCAGTCTTCATTCTCTTTTTCAACATCAGCAACAGGAGAATCATTGGCCGGATCGTTTGAAATCTCATATTCAAGATTTTCCGAAATAATACCATCGCTTTCTTGAATATCCCAAGACCATTGTTGATTGTCTTGGGTTTCTGACCCTTGCAAGTCTTCCCAACTTCCTGTAGGGGTTTCTAAGGGTTTAACGGTTTCCAAACCATTCACCGTCGGTTCATTGGCTAATACCTCGGGTAAAGAGGCCACGATCGCACTTAAAATCACCATACTGATAAAAGCAGGCCACATATAATTTACAAGTCGTAAAGGGTTCATAAGTTATTCGATAAGTCAATCAAGATCAAGACTAGGCTAAGTAGCCCTACTTATTAAGATAATCAAAACTCAAAAAGATGCAATGTATTAAAAGTGACCGGTGAACAGTAAACAGTGAAAACTGAACAGTAAACAGTGAACAGTGAACAGTTAGCAGTTACCATTGGGTTGACAATGAAAAGAAGATCCCTATCTAGTACACCGACGTGGAACTGAAACAAGTTATCATTGCTTACAAAGCAGGAGATCCCGATAGTCAACAATGGGCGCAACGCTGCGCTAAAGAACTAGAAGCCCTTGACTGTAAAGTATTAATGGGACCAAGTGGTTATAAAGATAATCCTTATCCTGTATTTCTTTCCTCTGCTTCAGAAAAAATCGATTTAGCCATCGTTTTAGGGGGAGATGGCACTGTTTTAGCTTCTGCAAGACAACTGGCCCCCGAAGGTATTCCCATTTTAGCTGTGAATGTGGGGGGACATCTCGGCTTTTTAACTGAACCCTTTGAATTATTCAAGGATACTGCACAAGTTTGGCATCGTTTGCAAAGCGATCGCTACGCTATGTCACAAAGGATGATGTTAGAGGCGCGAGTATGTGAAGGCGATCGCTCTTCTCCTGAAGCGAGTAGCGATCGCTATTACTGTCTCAATGAAATGTGTATCAAACCGGCCAGTATTGACCGAATGCCCACCGCTATTTTAGAACTAGAAGTGGATGGAGAAATTGTGGATCAATATCAGGGAGATGGCTTATTGGTGGCTACTCCTACCGGTTCGACTTGTTACACTGCCTCAGCTAATGGGCCAATTATTCACCCAGGAATGGATGCGATCGCTGTTACCCCTATTTGTCCTTTAAGTCTCTCGAGTCGTCCTATTGTTATTCCTCCGGGATCGGTGGTTAATATTTGGCCGTTGGGAGATTATGAGTTAAATACTAAGTTATGGACTGATAGTTCTTTAGCCACTTCTATTTGGCCTGGTCAATGGATATCGGTCAAAATGGCGGATCGTATGGCTAGGTTTATTGTTTTACGAGAAAATTATTCTTTCTATCAAACCCTACGAGAAAAGTTACAATGGGCTGGAACCAGAATTCGTTTTGACAATAATCATCGGGTTAATTAGATTGTTGACAGTTATTATTACTGATACAATAATGTCATTACAATGCCTAAACTTGGAGGGGTTAAGTTGATACTATGTCGAAGGTTTTTCTGGAGAAGTTATTGACTTAATTTCTGGCTTTTAAGGCAAGGCTATTAATCATTGAGAATTAAAAGTTTGAAATTGAGAAAACATTGTTTCGGAAATATATCAAACACTGAAAGATACTGGGAAACGCCTCATTCTGGCTATCATTGGGATGGTAGTTCAAGGCGTTTTTTTGAAGGTTGGTATTATCGAGTTACTTTGCCTCAATGGGGGCAAAGTTTTGCTTTTATGTATTCTATTGATGATCCCATCGCTGGAAAACCTCATAGTGGTGGTGCAGCACAAGTTTTAGGGCAAAATGAAGATTATTTATATCGAATTTTTCCTAATGTTAAAACATTTTGGGCTAGTGATAAAGAATTGGCTTTATGTCATTGGAAACAAAGGCATTTGACTTTAAAACCGCAAATTATTCAACCAAATATTTTTGCAGAAACTGTTGATCAAGGTTATCAAGCAACTGCTACTTTAAATCAAGGTTGTCTTGAAGATCCTGTTACTAAAAATTATTGTCGTTGGTGTTATGAAATAAGACCAATTGATGGTTGGGGAAATCGTTTTTATCCTCAAGAAGCAACGGCAGGATGGTTATCTTTTTTGCCTATTTTTGACCCAGGATGGCAAGTTTTAATGGCGCATGGATTGGCAACTGGTTATATTGATTGGAATGGAAAAAAGTATGAGTTTAGTGATGTTCCGGCATATAGTGAAAAGAACTGGGGGCATTCTTTTCCAAGTAAATGGTTTTGGATTAATTGTAATAGTTTTGACCAAGAATCTGATTTAGCTTTAACGGCTGCTGGTGGCATAAGACAAGTTTTAAATTGGCAGGAATCTGTGGGAATTGTCGGGTTACATTATCAAGGAAAGTTTTATCAATTTACTAGAGAAAATAGTCATTTATCTTGGCAGATTAAGCCTTGGGGAAGTTGGATTATGCAGGGAAAAAATGCAGATTTGGTGGTTAAAATAGAGGGTAAAACTAAAGCATTCGGGACTTATGTTAGGGTTCCTACGGCTGATGGTTTACAGTTTCTTTGTCGGGATACTGTTCAAGGAAACTTAAGCCTAGAATTAGCTAATAATGAGGGGAAAATACTCTTAAAAGCTAACAGTTGTTTAGGTGGTTTGGAAATTGGGGGATCTCCTTGGGATGAGGATTGGATTTATAATTGAAAGAACAGATATAATGTAAGTTAGTAAGTTATGGCTGATCTTAATGGGGTATGGCTTGGAACCTATTGGCAATATGGTTATCCTACTCGTTTTGAAATGACTTTAGTGCAAGGAAAAAATACTCTTAGTGGTAACATCTTGGATGATAGTTCTCTCGGAGAAGCTAATGTTACGGGAGAGATTAGTGGCCGTACGGTTACTTTCCGTAAATGTTATCTTAGTGGTTCTCGTCATTGTATTGATTATGTTGGTACGGTTTCTTCTGATGAAAAATTGATTAAAGGACAATGGCAAGAAGGTGTTTTTAACCAAGGAAAATGGGAAGCTTATCGTCAAGAGGATAATCTTACTCTCAATTTAGAAAAGGTTAAATCAAGTCCTTTATTAACAATTTCTTGAACTCAATTAATTGTTACTAGATTATAATATTGAATTGTCCAATTCTCATCTTTGATTTTTCACTTCTGATTAATTTTGTTATCACCAAAGGCTGTTGATTTTGAGGAATTCTTTGTAAAATTTTATCTCTTTCATTTAAAGTTTTTTCGTCTGAGAAATACAATTGAGTTATCAATTCTTTCTGAGTAGGAAGTGTTACTTTAAAATGAATATGAGGAGGTCTTCTCCAAGACTTGGTTACTGGATATCCCCCTGGTTTAACAGTCTTAAAAAAATAGGAACCGTCCCCACTGGTATTTGTCCAACCCCAACCTTGAAAGTTAGGATCAATTGGGGCATTATTAGGATCATATTCGTGATTATAACGTCCTGAAGAACAAGCTTGCCAAATTTCTACTTTTGCCGAGGTAATGGGTTGATATTCCCTGGTTAAAACTTTACCCATAATAATAATTTTTTCTCCTAATGCTTGGTTTTTCTTGTCAGCTATCCAGGTTAAATCATTATCATCATCTATGGGAAAATTTATAGGATAAAAAGGCCCTTCTATTTGTTGTGGGGTTAAATCATATATTTGCTTTGTTCCTGCTAAAAGTGGGGTTATACACCCTATACTAAAGCTTTCGATTTGTTTGAGTAATTTTCTTCTTGTTAATATCATTATACTAATATGATTAATCTAAATAATACTCTATAACAATCAACTTATCGATTGTTCATTGTTCATTGTTCATTGTTCATTATCCATTAATATGATTTCTTTCCATTCTTCTAAAATAAAATAAGGAACTTTGATTGTACTAGATTCACAATCTTTTAAAGGTAATTCTAACAACCAAAAACTATTAGTTTCTAAGCTTTCTAAAATAGGTTGAAAATCATACTGCCCCGTGTTTGGCGAAAATGCTTCTTTATCACTGGCAAAAATATCAGGAACTTTAACAGTAAAATTGTCATTAACTTTTATTATTAAAGGTTGAGGATGTTCAAATTCAAACAAGTCAGGGAATCCTACTAAACGAAGATTTATTGTTGGTTGATTATTCCCTCTTATCTCTTTATAAAAGATTAATTGCCAAGGATTTTTAGCTTGATCTCGCCATGTTTGTATTGATTTATAAAGGAGAATGTCAGGAGGAATTTTACTTTCTCTAATGACAGCAGAAGCAGGTTGTATGAATAATAAACACATCAACCCTAAAAGAAAAATTAACTTAAAAACTTTCTTGCTCATTTTTATATATAACCGATAACTGATAACTGTTTAAATATTGCCACATTTTTGATTAGCAGGAACTGCTTCGCTCATCTTTTTTGGATAAGGTAAATTAAGATTATTCATCAAAGTGATAAACTGAGAGCGATCGCGTTCAACAAAACGAGGATTATATTGTTTTTCTTCCCCAATGGTAGAAACACTGTGGCCCTTATAGTCATGAGCGGGATAGACTAAAGTTTCATCCGGTAAAGTAAATAGTTGTTGTGTCACCGAGTCGTACAATATTCCTGCATCACCGCTTTGAAAGTCTGTCCGTCCACACCCTCGAATAAATAACGCATCTCCCGTTAAAACAGCCTTCTGATTCACTAAATAAGCAGCATGACTATCGGTGTGGCCAGGGGTAGCGATCGCTTCTATGATAACATCCCCCAACTGTAAAACTTCTCTATGTTTAAGAAAACCATCAGCACAGTTAACTTGAGCATTTTCGGGTACAATGCCTAAACATCCTGTAATTGCCCGTAATTTTCCTGTTCCTGTAATATGATCGGCGTGGATATGGGTTTCTAAACAGTATTTTAAGGTTAATTCTAGCTCATCTAGCAGTTGGCGATCCCGTTCAACTTGTTCTAAGACAGGATCAACCAATAAAGCTTGTTTTAGACTGAGATCGGCGATTAAATAAGTATAAGTGGATGATTCTTCATCAAAGAGTTGACGAAAGAGCATAATTTGCACTAATTTTCCTAAATTAATCTAAAGATATCTTAAGTATGTTGAGTTTAGCAATTTTTTGGGAATTCTAAAACCATAAAGATTCAGCCTTCCCCTCCTTTTTGATTTTAGTTAATGCCATGCTAAAAATTAAGTTATTTAATCCGCAACATCCTCTAGAACATCAAGAACTAGAATTAAGCGATCATCGTCTTAAAGATGACGGTTGTTTAATTGGTAATTCCCCCAGTTGTGGGTTAATGCTTCCTAGTGTTAAAGTTCAGGAAATTCATGGTAAATTGTTTACCGATAAAGGTAAGTATTACTTTCAAGATTTAACAGAAAAAGGCATTACTCAATATAATGATGAAACAGTCAAAAAACGCAAAACCTATACCTTAGAAACAGATGATATTATTCGTATCGGTGAATTTGTTTTAATTGTCGATGGATTACCGATTAAGAAAAAAATGAAATCTAGAAAAAGTAAAAATAGAAAGAATAATAAATCATCCAACAAAAGAAGTTTGCAAAATATTAAAGCATTAACCAGAAAAAAACGCCATTCGACTGAGAAAAAAATAGAAATATCAGAACCATCAAATCAAATTATTATTGATCCAAAAACAACACTAAATAACTATCAACTAGAATCAGCTTCTTCTAGTATAAATGGAGCTAATGGCACCGTTATTTCTCCTCCTTTACCCACAGCAAAAAAAGAAAATAAAACTTCCCCAAACCCTCAAAAAAATGCCCCGACTATCGGTGAATACCAACCTCCCAAGCTAGAAGGAATCAACTGGTGGAATAAGGGAAAAATAACCGTTCGCTGCCTGAATATCATTGAAGACACCCAGGATGTTAAAACCTTTCGTTTCACCGGCACTTCCCCCACCCTATTTAATTATAAACCAGGTCAATTTGTTACTCTAAATCTCAATATTAATGATAAGATAGTAAAGAGAGCTTATTCAATTTCTTCTACTCCTTCTCGTCCCCATACCTTAGAAATTACAGTTAAGCGAGTACCGGCCCCGGCAGATGTTCCAGAAGCACCTCCTGGATTAGTTTCTAATTGGTTACATGATAATCTTCAAGTAGGAGATGAAATAACCCTAACAGGTCCATCAGGAAAGTTTACCTGTGTTGATCATAATGCAACTAAATTGTTATTTATTTCGGCAGGAAGTGGAATAACACCAATGATGTCTATGTCCCGTTGGGCCTTAGATACAGTAGCAGAGAGAGATATTACTTTTGTCCATAGTGCTAGAAGTCCGAGAGATATTATCTATCGAAAAGAACTCGAAGCGATGGCAGCAAATCATAGTAATTTTCATCTGGGTTTAACGATTACTCGTCAGACAAAAGGAGACCCTTGGTGGGGTTTTCAAGGACGATTAAATGAGGTTTTATTACCAGCTATTTGTCCTGATTATAAAGAAAGAGTTATCTATGTTTGTGGTCCCGATGGTTTCATGAAAGGGGTGAAAAACTTAGTAGAAAGATTAGGTTTTCCCATGGAAAACTATTATCAAGAAAGTTTTGGAAGTTCTAAGAAAAAAAAGTCCCCATCTTCTCAAAAGAAAAATGATAATTCATCTGTTGTTGAACCCAATAACAATATCACCAACAATGGTCATGATGCTACACCAAAACCTGCTACGGTTTCGAGTAATAATACGTCTTATCCAGTGGTTTTTGCACAGTCAGGAAAGGAGCTTGTTTGCAATGAAGAAATGTCCTTATTAGACTTAGCTGAGGAAGAAATGATCGAGGTTGAATCTAGTTGTCGTAGTGGAGGATGTGGGAGTTGTAAGGTTAAGAAACTAGAAGGAAATATTCGTTATGAAGGTGAAACCGATGGTTTAGATGAGAGTGATGCAGAAGATGGCTATATTTTAGCTTGTATCGCTCATCCTGAAGGAAAAGTCGTTATTGATGCCTAAAAAGAGATCGCCAAAAATTTACTTTTGGCGATCTCTTGTCATTATGGTCAAACTATAGCAGTCTTTACATGGATAATTGATCAAGAGACTGACTGTTGGCGATGGTTTCTTGAGGTTGATTGGACTTGAGAATAACATATAAATTAGGTATCATATAACCTTTTCGTTCAAAACTAACCATTTTAGTTTCTTTAACTCCATATTCTTGCTCAATGTTGTTTAAAGCTTCATATAAAACTTCTCCTGTAGGATCGCCTTTTATCTCTGGATCGGGATGGAAAAAGTAACCATAGTTGGGTTCAACAATGGCTATATTAGCTTGAGGATCAACCTTAACGAAGTAATCTTGATCTTCAATACGAGATTGGGCTAAGTTTTTTAAATTTAAACCCAAAATGGTTAAATTTGTAATAGCAAAGGCAAGTACAAGGATTGGTGCAATAACTTTCTTTAGCATGACTCGTTTATTAATTTCATTAAGGTATCACGGACTCACTGTCCGTACTTCTTATTTCTTATTGTAACTTAATGTAACTTAATATTAAAAGAAAATTAATTTTAGGCAGATTCCTCGTTACAATTATCGATTATCCATTGGTAAATGCTAACTGATCACTGACAACCACAGGTAACTTTGTATTATCTGATTTAGATAGAATATAGATTCCTCCATCTCCTCCCCTACCAATGCGTAAAGTTTCATCTAGATAGGTGATATCAAAAACTGGGACTCTTCCTTTAGGATTTCGGGCTGCTACAATTTTGAAAGGATTTAATTTAGGGGTTGTAACACCACTAATTTTATCTATGGCTAAATAACGTTTTTTGAAGTCGATATTCAATCGTTTGTCGGGGAGTGGGGCGTTATTTTGTTTGGCTACTTCAAAAGTTGCGGTTATGAGAACATATCCTGATATTAATCCTAAACGATGTTTAACAAAAGCTTGATTAAAAAAGGATTGAGTTTTCAGATCAATAACTTGATAAACTCCTCCAACTTTTAAGCCATATTTTAACTTGCTTAAGGAACGAATTTCCCTAGAGGTTGAATATTGCAAGTGCCAAACTCCATCTAGAAGCTCAACCGCATAACGTAAGGGAAATAAATTAGGGTTTTGGGCTTCTAATTTTCCGGTTAACCCCTCAATTTCTTGAACAGTTGTAGCTTCTAAGTTCACATCAGTAATTGGAGAGCCAAATTTAACATCTGTAGATGTTTTTAGCTCGCCAATTTTTTCCAGTAGTTCTTTTTTTAATCTCTTTCTCTTTTCCAAACCCTTAACCCGTCTTTACTAATTAATTATCCATTATCCATTGTCCATTATCCATTATTTACAGTCCAATTTGTTGAATTAACTCTTGAACAATTGCTAAATTAACTGTATCACGAATGATAATGAAGATTCCCAAACTAAGTAATAAGACTAAGCCAGTTTGCATGATTCCCTCTTGAAGTTTTAGGGGTAAAGGTTTACCGAATAATCCTTCGATTAAGAGAAAGACTAATTGTCCTCCGTCCAAAGCTGGTAAAGGGAGAGTATTAATAACAGCTAAATTGATACTAATCAAAGCCCCAAACTGAAACAAATTACCTAAATTATTTTGAGCAATACTAGCACCGTACTCAACGATTTTAACCGGGCCTGCGACTTGTTGAGCATTTTCTTGAAAATTACTAATTAATTGCCAAAATCCTTGTAGGGTTAATACGGTAACATTTTGATAAGCTTCTGCACCATAACTGAAAGCTTGGAGTAAATTTTGAGCGCGGTTTAATTGAACATTGGGTAATAATCCAACCCCAATTTTTCCTTCTCCTTGTTCATTACTTTGGGGAATTACAGTTAAGTTTAAAATCTGTTCTTCTCGCTTAACTTGTAACTTTAAAGGTTGCTCAGCAGCGTTTTTAACCTTATCAATAAAAACGGTGGTTGCTTCAGGAAAGTTGCCTAAAGATTGATTATCTACTGAGATTACGATGTCCCCTGATTCCATTCCTGCCACCATAGCTGCGGAATTTTCATCTACTTGAGGTATCATCAAACCGGGTTGTAAATCTTGGATACCAACAGTAGCAGTTTGTCCAACTAAGAGGAAATAAGCGAAAATAAGATTAGCAATGACTCCAGCACTGATAACGATCGCCCGATCAAAAATGGGTCGATTTCGCAGTAAATCGGGGTCATCAGGGGCAATATCGCTTTCGGGATCATCATCAGGAAAAGCGACAAATCCTCCCAACGGGATAGCGCAAAGGGTGTATTCGGTTTCCTTGCCTTCGTATCGAGCCAAAACAGGGCCAAAACCGATGGAAAAGCGAGTTACATGGATTCCCTGTAACCTAGCTGCTGAAAAATGGCCCAATTCATGCACAAAAATTAATATAACTAAAACTGAGATCGCCGCCAAAACTGACATAATAAACTAAGGAATTATCAAATATTTAACAAGTTTTTTGGTAAAAAAGCAGTGAAAATTATGGTTAATCTCCACTGCTGGTAATTTTAGAGTATTTTAAAGGATAATGGGCTAATAAAAGCCTTATTTCCCTTAATCGTCGTAAACTCGACATTCAACAGCATCGGGATTATCATCACAATATTGTTCAAAACTGGTTTTAGTGGTTTCTTTTTCCCGTTGATGAGAAGCTTCTGCTTGAAGTTCCTCTACTGCATCCCAAGCAGCAGCACAGTCTCCGGAGCTTGCTCCATCGGTGCTACAGACTTTTCTGGCGTTTTCTGTTTCTTTTTGAATTTCTTGATTAATGTCGGTCATAATTGCTAGTCTCTTAAACACTCCTATTGATTATAGTTCATCAGGTTGACATCCTCACGCGCCGTAAAACGGAGGTGATTCCTAAACCTCACGATTTAGGTTTCTGCAGATGATGCAACTGCCTCTACCCACAAGGAGTTTTATGGCCTTACGTTCGCTCCACAGACTATCCCCGCAAGCCCTGCGGTTCTTATGTGTTGAAATCTCAAACAGGAGAGTTCTTATGTTTTTTGATTCTAGGGATGCTTATACCCATTGCCCTATCCTCTTTTCCCGGTCTACCAATTTTTCTGCGCCGCCAGTCTAACTGGACTTCGCTCGTTAGGCTTTCTGAATCCATCGTCTCGGGTGGGTACTTGACCATATACATTCTAATACAAAGCCGTCGTAGAAGGACGGGGTTTCTACCCAAATTTTCTGATGAGTTAACCTCTTCTCTGATAAATTATTAGCTGACTTTCTCTTTTAGGGACTTGAGATATTCTGTATTAACACCAGATTCACGGGTTAGGGCAATTTTTCCTGTGCGGGCTACTTCCTTAATGCCAAACTTGTTTAACATTTGCACAATGGCCACCATTTTTCCAGGATCACCCACAACTTCTATGGTAACGGTATCATCGGAAATATCGACAATTCTGGCACGGAAAACTTGAGCTACTTCTATTACTTCGGCACGGTTAGCCGCACTCACATGGACTTTTAGTAACATCAATTCCCTTTCCACGCAAGGGGTTTGGGTTATATCGTTAACCTTGAGAACGTTAATCAATTTGTAGAGTTGTTTGGTTAACTGTTCAATGGAGCTATCGTCTCCAGGTACCACCATGGTAATGCGGGAGACTCCTATTTGTTCGGCCGGTCCGACGGCTAGACTCTCAATATTAAACCCACGACGGGCAAATAAACCAGCAATACGGGTTAAAACGCCTGCTTCATCTTCAACTAGGACAGAAAGGGTATGTTTCATTGTTTTTGTTTCAATCTTTGACAATTATTTCGGTTAGAGAGTGGGTTTTGAGCGCAGAGGACGGACTAAAAAATAGATATTTACCCTCTCTTAATCTTAAACTAACTTGCTACTGTTGAGGATCTGAAAATTTTATAGAAAATCTCTAGATTTTAAGGCGTGCTATTTTAAAGGGGAAGAGGAGTGGCACGGTAAAAATGTTGTTGATTATTGGTTCATTATTTCGTTTTTTGCTGTTATTATTGCTGAGCTTTATTTTAACTTTTTCTTGGTCTAATATTTCTTGGAATCAAGTTATGGCTGTTTCTCCTATTTTGCTACAGCAGGAACAACAGGGAAGAGAATGGTATCAACAAGGAGAAGTCGACCTCGCTATTGATACTTGGTTAACCATTATTGAAGATTATGAAAAACAAGGTTATATTCTTGGTCAGGGTCGAGTTTTAAGTTATCTGGCTTTAGCTTATAGTTATTTGGGAAAGTGGAAACAAGCAGATAGTTCTATTAATAAAAGTTTGGAGTTATTACAGTCTCAACCACAGGATAATAAAATTACTCCTATTTTGGCTGAAGCTTTTAATATTCAAGGTACTTTATTTTTAGGTAAGGGCAACCCTTTGGCTGCTCTGTCGAGTTGGGAACAGGCTACAGCTAATTATGAAAAGGTTAAACATATTTCTGGTATTTTACGCACTAATATTAATCAAGCTAGGGCTTTACAATCGTTAGGATTATATACACAAGCTTGTCAAAAATTAGTGGATAATTTAATTAACAATGGATTAGAATGTGATAATTTAACCGTTGATGATATAACCACTTCCTTATCAAATAATTTAACTTCTTTACAACAAGCAGGATGGTTGAGTTTAGCGCAAATTTTACGTAAGAATGGTAGTTTGGAAAGTTCTCAAGTAATACTAGATAACATTTTGTTTCAAGTTTCTTCTCAGGAAAAAAAATCATCTATTTTCTTGAATATAGGACAAGGTTTAGAGTTACAAAATGATATTGAAGGGGCAAAAGATAGTTATCAACAGGCTATTATTACTGCTCCTAATCTTGAGAGCAGGTTAAAAGGTCAATTAACTAAACTCAATTTATTACTCAAAGAAAAATCCTGGACTGAAGCTCAACAATTATTCACTGATATAGAGAAGAGTTTATTACAATTACCTTTGAATCAAACTAAAGTTGATAGTCAAATTTATTTAGCTCATCTTTTACTAAAATGGAGTAATATAGCTAACATTTATGATGTTTTGCCTTCCTGGAAAACTATTGAAAACTTATTAAATAATGCTCAAAATAATGCTGAAATACTTAACTATGACAAAGGACTTATTTATGCCATTGGTGATCTAGGTAAACTCTATGAAAAACTAGCGATTAATCAAACTTGTCAAAACAATGATAGTTTAATTACTGATGTATATAAGTGTAGCAACAATTATTTATTTTCTGATAGTAATCAAATAAACTTCAGCAGTAATTTATTAAATCAAAAAGCTAAAGAGTTTACTGAACAAGCATTAATAAAAGCTCAGTCAAAACAAATTCCTAATACTACCTATATGTTGCAGTGGCAACTAGGACGGATTTTGTCCCGCTTAAATTTGAAAGAAGAAGCGATCGCAGCTTATTTAGAGGCAGTAAGAAATCTGCAAATTTTAACCGTTGATTTAGCTAGTAATAGAGATAATCAATTTGATTTTCAGGAAAAAGTTGAGCCAGTTTATCGAGAATTACTAAATCTATTATTACCTAGAAATAATCAAGAAATTGTTGACGAAAAAAACTTAGAACAAGCTCGCAAACAAATCGAAGCCTTACAAGTAGCACAAATCAACAATTTTTTTAATGATATTTGTGTAGAAAATGAAGAAGTAGATGTCTCAAAAATCGATCCTACGGCTGCTATTATATACCCAATTATTTTAAACGATCGCTTGGCTATTTTAGTCAGTTTACCCGATCAATCTTTAGCAATTCATATCACTAAAATTACTCAACAAGAATTAGAAAAAAAAGTCAAACAATTTCGCTATAATATTGTCATCCGAAGTCAAAGAGAATTTTTTAACGGGGGAAAAGTTCTCTTTGAATGGTTAATTAAACCTTTCCAAGAAACTCTACAAAAATTGCAAATTAAGACCTTAGTATTTGTTCCCGATGGAGTCTTTAGAAATGCTCCAATGGGTGCTTTATACGATGGTCAAAAATATTTGATTGAAAACTATCAAGTTGTGGTAAGTCCTGGCTTAACTTTATTATCTCCAAAACCCCTACAAAATCAAGGATTAAAGACACTATTTGGGGGAATAACAGAAACCTTTGAACAAGATGATTTTGTTCCTTTATTTTATGTAGAACAGGAATTAAAATCGATTCAGAACAAAGTACCTAATATTGCCTTACTTAATGAAGAATTCACCCTAGATAATTTAAAGAGTGTCTTACAAAATCAGTCCTTTCCCATTGTTCATTTTGCTACTCATGGTCAATTCAGTTCTGACTTTGAACAAACATTTATCGTTGCTTGGGATAGTTATATTAATGTCTTAGAATTAGAAAAATTACTTAAAGAAAATGACCCGAGAGGAAGCAACCCCATCGAACTATTAATCTTAAGTGCTTGCGAAACAGCATCAGGAGATAGTCGGGCTGCCTTGGGGTTAGCAGGGTTTGCTGTCCGTGCCGGTGCCAGGAGTACCTTAGCTACATTATGGTCTGTTAATGATCAAGCTGCTGCGGTGATTATGGAACAATTTTATAAACAATTATCCACTAATAAATTGTCCAAAGCCGAAGCTTTAAGAAAAGCACAATTAACCATGTTAAAAAATCGTTGGTATCGACATCCCTTTTATTGGTCAGCTTATACTTTAGTGGGAAATTGGCTGTAAAAGTCAGTGAACAGTGAACAGTGAAAAGTTATCAGTTGTGAGAATTAAGTCTCAGTAGAAGGGAACAGGGAACTCCAGAACAGATAAAAACAAATATATCTCATGAATCATTCTATTCGTCACTCACGTTGATATATAATGGTTTTAACTGTTGCGCAATAGTAAAATGACAATAACCTATATTGGAACAACTAAAGCTGCTTGTCGACTTCATTTATCCATTCAGCGTGTCCGAAAACTAGCTATGGACGGTCGTATTGAAGGAGCCTATAAAGAAAATGGTCGCTGGCAAATCCCCGTATCTTCTAATGGAATGCCGAAAATAACCCGTAAAAATAAAGGGCCAAAAGGTCGCTGGCGAATACACAAACAAACAATCAACACCTTTATCCATGTAAATCAGGGGATAATCAAGACTAATAACAAGAATAAGACCGATCACCCTGTTATTACAGTGAAAATGGGGGGACATAGTTTTTTGTGTAATGAGGTAAAAATTCCAGGGGTTGGCCGCCTGATTTATGATCCAGAACACAAGAAAAACTGTGGCGCAACAGTATGGTTTGATATTGATCCTGATATTCCCTTGGAAATGAATAGCTTTATTGAGATTTTTTAATCTAAATTACAGCTTATCCAGAAATATTATAAGAAAAAATGAAACCAGTGAACTTGATAGAAACACTGGCTAAAACTCAATATATTTGCTCAAATCATTTTTCACTTGTATTATTATCTATTGGAAATGAACATAATTGAAGAAGAAGGATTGAAAAGATAAAGCTAGCAGATACATTATGTTTAAAAGAAGCATTATCAAACACAAAAATGTATACATTTTGTATTGATTCTGCTATTATTTCTACCTACCTACTTAACTAACTTTTAGGGCCATGGCCAGGACAAGGAAGGGGAGAAACGGAACGGTCTAACCATCCAGCAGCCTGATTAATGTGAGCTAACGCTTCATCCGGTTGATTGTTGAGTAAAAATACTAAAGCTGTTGCCAGTTGTTGTTTCGCTTGTGCTTGACGATCGCCTTTAAGACGGTGCCAATCACTGGGGGTAATACTTAACTGTTGCGCTATAGTTTGAGCTAATTCTAGGGAAGAAGCGGACTGTAGTGACTCGCTTTGAGAAACTTGAGACATAGAAGACATGGTTAAGTTTAAAATAATAAGAGAGCAATTTAAACACTGCTCTACCTTAAGTTTACCGAATAACTGTCTTTCTATGGAATCGAATCAGTCCCCAAACCCTGACGAAGAATTTGAAACAACTTTGATGGAAGTGGAGCGATCGCTGCTCAAACTCAAAGAACGTCATAAACAGGTTCAACAGTCACAAAAGCAAAAATTAGACTTAGAAGAAAGATTAAACACTGTTTCTCCAGAAGATACTGCAGAAGTAGAGAAGATAAATGAACAATTGCAAGAGTTAATCATTGATCTAGAAACTACTTTATTAACCGATCAAGACCTTAATACTCTATTCTGGCAGGGAATTCGTCAGGGATTATTAGGGGAAGTATTTTGGCAAATTATTCGCTTTGGTGGCTTAGGAGTTGTTATCGGATGGCTATTAAAAACATGGGCAGGGTGAGTTAACTCAGAAGTCTGAAGTTCCTCACTACGTTCCGGCGCTATCGCACAGAAGTCAGAAGTCTGAAGTATAAGCTTATTTTTCTAAGGCTAATTGTAGTAATTGATCAACTAATTCTTCAAAACTGATACCTGTTGCTTGCCATAGTTGAGGATACATACTAAATGTAGTAAAGCCTGGTAAAGTATTGATTTCATTGATATAAATGGCTTGGGTTTCTTCTACATAGAAAAAGTCCACTCTACTTAAACCAGCAGCGTCAACAGTTTTAAACGCTTGGACGGCCATTTCTTGGATTTGAGTAACGATTTTTTCAGGTAAGTTAGCAGGAATATGTACCTGAGAACGACCCTCTGTATACTTAGTTTCGTAGTCATAAAAATCACTATCAAAAGTAATTTCTCCCACCACAGAAGCTTTAGGATTATCATTGCCTAACACAGCACATTCTAACTCTCTGGCATTAACTCCTGCTTCGATAACAATGCGTCGATCATAACTTGCTGCACTATCTAAAGCTGCTTCTAACTCGGAATGCGATCGCACTTTAGCAATACCTACCGATGACCCGAGATTAGCTGGTTTAACAAAGCAAGGATAGCCTAACGCTGCTTCGATGTCGTCACAGAGTTTAGGGAAAATACAGGGGTTAGACCAAATTTGCGATCGCTCAACGGCCTGATATTTAACTTGAGGGAGTCCAGCTTGAGCAAAGGCCATTTTCATAGCAATTTTATCCATGCCCACGGCTGATCCTAACACCCCACTGCCCACGAAAGGAACCTGCATTAAGGTTAATAACCCTTGAATGGTGCCATCTTCCCCATTGGGGCCGTGTAACACGGGAAACCAGACTTCTACATCTTGAAGTTGGGGGGGAAACTGCCATAATTGAGAGAGGTTTGTGTCTTCAGGAGACAGAGGGGTTTTGCTTTCTAGAACTTGATTGGCTGTTTCTCCTGCGATCCAGACACCATTTTTTTGGATATATACGGGAATAATATCGTATTTACTGGAATTTTCTCCTGTTTGCAAGGCTTGAGCAATGGCTTGTGCCGAATTGATGGAAACCTCGTGTTCTCCTGATCTTCCACCGAATAATAATCCTACCCGTATTTTAGCCATTGCCACTACTCCCATGCTTTTCTGGTTAATTATCGTTATAATTGACCCTTATTATGGGTTTGACGTTCCCTAAACTTAATTTACCTTAAAGTAAGGTAAAGTATTGGTAAGAATTGAGCCGTCAGCCTTCAGCCATCAGCTTCAAACTAATGCTTAGAAAGAGGATTTGATCTTGAAAGACTTTAGATAGTTAAACGAATGCTTAGCATTTTCATTTACTAGCTGAAACCTGAACACTGACTGCTAAATACTTACAAGTATTGTAAATTTTGAATACTGGAAACTCTTATTATGTCATCACCGACAATAGCTCCTTTTGGTTCTTGGAAATCGCCGATCACTTCTGATTTAATTGTTGCCCAAAGTATTGGATTAGGGGGTGTTGTTTTTGATAATAATGATGTTTATTGGTTAGAAGGAAGACCCCAAGAAAAGGGACGGAATGTCTTAGTTAAATATAGTTCTGATGGTCAAATTACAGAGATTACGCCCCAACCGTTTAATGTTCGTACTCGTGTTCATGAATATGGCGGTGGTTCTTTTTTAGTGAGTAATGGGGTTGTTTATTTTGTTAATTTTCAAGATCAACGTCTTTATGAAAAGTTACCGAATGAAGAAGCCAAACCTTTAACCCCTGAAAATAAATGTCGTTACTCTGATTTTATCTTAGATAGTTCTCATAATCGCTTAATTAGTGTTTGTGAAGATCATGGTGATCCTGATAAGGAATGTGAGAATAAAATTGTTGCTATTGATATCAATACTGGAGAAATCAACACATTAATAGAAGGGGATAATTTTTATTCATCTCCCCGTTTAAGTCCCGATGGCAAACAACTTGCTTGGATTAGTTGGAATCATCCTAATATGCCTTGGGATGGAACAAAATTATGGTTAGGTAATATAGAAAGTGATGGCTCATTAAAGGAGATCAAATGGATTGCAGGGGACATAGATGAGTCTATTAATGAACCTAAGTGGTCGCCAGATTGTCAATTATATTATGTCAGTGATAAATCTGGCTGGTCTAATCTTTATTGTTACAAAAATCAGGTTAATAACGTCCCTATTTTTCCTTTAAATGCTGAATTTTCTTATCCTCATTGGGTGTTTGGATTATCCACTTATACGTTTACATCGGAAGAGGAAATTATTTGTACTTATACTCAGGATGGACGTTGGTATTTAGGAACTTTAAATATCCCTGATAAACAACTGAGTATTTTAGAACTTCCTTATAGTAATATTGCTTCTCTTCATAGTCATGGAAATAAGGTTATATTCCTTGGTTCATCGACTATAGAACCTACCTCAGTTGTTTATTTAGATTTGAATTTAAGTCAAACTAAAATATTAAAGACTTCTAGCAATATTAAGCTTGATTATGGCTATTTTTCGGAGCCAGAATTGATTGAATTTCCCACAGAAGACGGATTAAATGCTTATGCTTGGTATTATCCTCCTCAGAATAAAGATTATAGTTTTCCTGATGGAGAATTACCTCCTTTATTAGTAAAAAGTCATGGTGGTCCTACAGCAGCAGCTAATCCTAGTTTCAGCTTGAAAATTCAATATTGGACAAGCCGAGGATTTGGTTATCTTGATGTTAACTACGGGGGAAGCATCGGGTTCGGAAAAGCTTACCGTCAACGGTTAGATAAAAATTGGGGTATTGTTGATGTAAATGATTGTATTAATGGAGCAAAATATTTAGTTGATCAAGGCAAAGTAGACGGCGATCGCTTGGCTATTTCGGGGGGAAGTGCCGGCGGTTATACTACTTTAGCAGCCTTAACTTTTGATGATACTTTTAAAGCAGGAGCTAGTTATTATGGGGTGAGTGATTTAGAATCTTTGGCCAAAGATACCCATAAATTTGAATCTCGTTACCTAGATAGATTAATAGGTAAATACCCCGAAGAAAAAGAAATTTATGAACAGCGATCGCCCATTAATTTTACAGAGCAATTAAATTGTCCTGTTATATTTTTCCAAGGATTAGAGGATAAAGTAGTGCCTCCAAATCAAGCAGAAATGATGGTAGAATCTCTGACAAAGAAAGGAATTCCAGTGGCTTATGTTCCCTTTGAAGGGGAACAACACGGGTTTCGGCAAGCTGATAATATCAAGTATGCTTTAGATAGCGAATTCTATTTTTATTCTCGTATTTTTAAGTTTACTCCTGCTGAAACTTTACAACCTATTACTATTTTAAATTATGATTCCTAAACAAAAAATATCCCTGTCTTTATCTAATTTACTAATCATTGGTAGTGCTTCATTTTTACTATTATTACTGTGGCAACTAAAAGGATTAATTATTATTCTCATGATCGCCATTGTCATTGCATCTACCTTAAGTCCTTTAGTGAAAAGTGTTGAAAATGTTGGAACTCCTCGCTGGTTTTCCGTTATTTTTGTTTATTTAATGTTGATATTATTATTAACAGGTATAGGCTTATTATTGGGTCCAACTATAATCGCACAGCTTCAACTGTTATTAGAAAAACTACCAGGATACATAGAAACATTAAACAAACAAATTGAATTTTTTATGACAGATAAAGGGTTTACAGAACCAGAAATACTAGAATTTATTAATCAACAATTTAATTTACAATCTGTTGTGTCTTGGACATTCAAATCAAGTCAAAAATTATTAATTGGGGTTAGTGATCTAACCAGAGGTATTGTTGGAGGAATTTTAAATGTCTTTTTAGCCATCCTCTTATCTGGTTATATGTTATCAGGTTCCCAAAAACTAATTAATGGTATTGTCAGTTTATTTCCTAACCCTTGGAATGAGAAATTAAAAGCACAGGTAATACCAGTTAGTCAAAGAATGGGGGGATATATTCAAGGAAGATTATTAGTTTCTTTTATTCTCGGTTTAGCAGTTAGTTTGGGCTTAAAATTTTTAGGAATTGGTGAGTTCGCTTTAGGTTTGGGAACCATTGCCGGAATTACTAACTTAATCCCTTTCTTTGGTCCCGTTTTAGGGTCTATTCCTGCTTTAAGTGTAGCAGTTGCTCAAGGAGGATGGTTGTTTCTTTGGGTGCTTTTATTATTTTTAATTATCCAAAATCTAGAAACTTATGTCCTTGATCCTTTATTAGTAGGTTCCTCCGTTAATGTACCTCCCTTGTATCAATTATTAGCTGTTTTAAGTGGGGTTCAACTATTAGGAATTTTAGGTGCTTTAATTTTGCCTCCTTGGGTTGCTGGGGCAGGAGTCTTATTACAAAATCTTTATTTAATTCCCAAATTAGAAGCGGAAAAAGAAAATAGTTAAAACATTAATATTGTTTATTATAAGGGTAAATATTGAACACGATTGGCCAATTCTTCCCCAGATGCTGCTTTGGCAATAATTTCTAAATCTCGAATACAATCACCCACTGAGATTCTTAGCTTATGAGAATAAATTATGCCAATAAAATCAATTTTTTCCAATTGGCGGCGTTTTGCTTCCACTAAAAAGTCATCATCTTGCGAAAATAACACCCTTTTTAGTTCATTAGCACGATCCAGAATGAGTATATCTGAAAATCCTATCCTTTTGTCTTCTTGTACTGTTAAAACATCAACTCCTTTCATTCTTAAACCATTGGTAATACCTCGATGAACATTTTCATCCATATATAATGCAATAGTCATTGAATTAAACCTTGATTACGTAGTCTTTGTGATAAGGGTGAAATACCTGCTTCTAGCCGTTGTTTTTCTGCATATTCAAACCGCCTTTTTACATCCTCATCAATCTGTTGTTTGTGTTCCCAATAATAATCTAATGCTGAATAAATTTGACTCATAGTTAAATGAGTATATTGAAAGTGTATTTCTTCGGGACTCCATCCATAAGCTTGAATAGAAGTAACTAATTCAACAATTTTCATTGATGTTCCTTTGATATAGGGAACATTGTTTTCATCAATTAGGATGAATTTATAATCAGTAGTAGTTGTTTGATTCATTTGTTTAATATATCAAGATTATT
>JBFRWO010000350.1:0-6661 GCA_051439625.1 Crocosphaera sp.
TTGTGCCACGGGGCTTATCTGCGTTAGGTTATACCTTGAAAATGCCCACCGAAGACCGTTTTTTGATGAGTGACAGCGAATTTCGTCAACAAATTGCTATGTTATTAGGGGGAAGGGCAGCAGAAGAGATCATCTTTGGTAGCGTTACTAATGGGGCCTCCGATGATCTACAACGTGCCACAGACATCGCTGAACGCATGGTCACCACTTATGGTATGAGTAAAACATTAGGTCCTTTGGCTTACGACAAACGACAACAGGGTAATTTTTTAGGGAATAATGGTCTTAACCCACGTCGTTTAGTCAGCGAAGAAACAGCAAAAGCTATTGACGAAGAGGTGAAACAAATTGTTGATTCCGGCTATCAACAAGCTTTATCTATTCTTAATCATAATCGTGATCTCCTAGAAAAAATTGCTCAACAATTATTAACAATTGAAGTTATAGAAGGAGAAGAATTACAACAATTACTTGCTAAAGTGGAGGATATCAGTTAACAGTTATCAGTCATCAGTTAACAGTAAAAAGTTATAAATTTTATAAAGTGTTTTAAAAGGAAAGTTCAGATTTACAGAAAATAAATAATTAAATTCAGGTATTTTTATCAGTCAAAATACCGTAGTATTTCTCATGACGATCTCTAATAATCAGAATTATAAATATAGTTTTCTTACAATATAAAATTATACTAAAACAATTCCAATTAACTAATTACCACTGTAAACGTTCCAAGCTTTCCAAAAAGTATAAACCGATAACATAGCTAACATTCCATAGAAACAAAAACGAACCACTTTCTCAGGTAATTTTGGTAAAAATCGGGTACTTATTTGCACTCCAATTAATCCCCCAAAACCTAAAATAATTCCTACTAACCAGACAACATTATTATTTAAAGCATGACCAAAACAAGAAGAAATAGAAGTAATAACAATTACACCTAAACTCGTTTGTATTGCAACCTTGATCTTTTCTTGTAACAATAACATTTGTAGAGGAACCATAATTACACCTCCCCCAATACCAAATAAACCAGCTAAAAATCCCCCCATTCCTCCCGTTAATAAACAAGCTGATTTCTCCGATAATCTTGCCTCAGATGATTGATGAGATGTTGTTACCAATTGACGGCGCAAATTGCTTAAAAATATATTAAAAACTAACAAACAAGCAAAAGCAGTTAATAAAACAAATTCCGGGATACGATTAGCAACAATCACCCCAAGTTGTGCAGTTATAATAGCAGGAATTCCTAATAAAATTACTCGCTGAAAATTCAAATATCCCATGCGCCAATTTTGAATACTTCCCGATGAAGAAGTAATAACAATCGCTAAACTACTGGTAGCAATTGCTTGTAAAGATGTATAATTTAAGGTAAGTAAAAGAGGAACTAAAACCGTTCCTCCCCCAATTCCTAAAATTCCTGCTAGTAGTCCCGAACCCAAACCACTAACAATTAAAATTAAAATTTCTACTAACATTGTTTATTCATAATAAATTGTCTCCGAATATCTTAATTATTTCCCTCATTAAAGGGTTGAACTTCAATAGGAATTCCCACATAACCCTCTTCTCCAGAAGTAACCAAATTATCTAAATTAACATTAGGTTTTTTCTCAGGAATACGGGACAGTTCTTCAACAGAAATAAACTTACTATCAGAGTCAAAGGTTTCTCTCACGGGAGCGTTTCTATCTTCTCGTGAAAATTCTCTTAAACCATCAGAATATTTAGCGTTAAAAGTTGGTTTTTTCTCTAATTTTTCTTGATAATTAGAATCACTATTTTGGGTATCTTTTTGATCGGATATAGCATCAACTTCCGTTGGTGATGTTGACTTATTTTCCGATGATTGACAAGCAGCAGAAGCTAAACCTAAATAACATCTAAATTCTTCTCTAGCTAAAGAAACCCCTATCCCTGCGACAGATACCATTAACGCTGTCATTGAGATAAAATATTTAAACATGGTTGCTACACCTCCCCACTCAAATCAAGGCAATCCTTACCCATGTTATCTTAACGCAACACAAAATTGCTTTGTTAGTGGACTGTATGCTTATGTGTCCATCTACTAACCGCAGTTACTGACGGGGAGATGGGGAGACTTCGGAGACGAGGAGGGGGTTTTTGCTTAATTTGTAAATACGTCGTTTAACAGCAGTTTTCATTTGCATATATTGAACATTAAAATATAAATACTTCCCATACTTCCCACCCCTCCCACTTAGATTGGTATCATTTTTGCTGTTTAGTGAGGACAAATTCCACCCTAATACCAAAATTAATTCCTCGATATCCCACCAATATCTATCGTTTAGATGATAATTTACCCGAAAATGCGATCGGTTTAGTCTGTCAAGGTTTATCTTGTTTAGAACCGGCGATAACAGAAGAACAATTAATCAGAGAAATGGTAGAAGTTAGTTTAGCTATCTATAGCAATCAGGAATGATTCATGAGATATCCTGTTTCTGATCTGTTCCCTGTTCCCTGTTCCCTTATATTCAGACTTAATTCTCACAACTGATAACTGATTGCTATAGTAGTTAAAAATAGTAGAATCTTAGTAGAAAAATAGCAAGCAAGACTTGTGCTGAGGAACAAAGTATGCTTGCATTCCATTAAATCTAAATTAGAATAATTCTAGTCCACTATCCTCAAAAAGTTTAACTAATTTTTCTCCCATTAATTGTTCTTCTCGTAACATGACTAGACATTTTTTAGCAAACCAGTCATCATTTTTAATTTTGTCTCGTAAAAAGTCTTTCACATCATCATCAGTAATCTCCTTTTCTTGATAAAGTTTCTGGATATCTTCTAGTGAACGATAAAGAATGGTATTTTTACCAAAAACTTCGTCTTCATAAATAATTTCCTTACTCATCCATTCCCAGTCAACCCTTTGTACCCAGAGTTTTTCCCCTGAAAAAATAGAGTTAATATTAAGGGTTAAATCATCAGTTACCCACCAATAAGTTTGGGGGTCATCGTACATATCGCCTGTAAGACTGTTAGCTAAGGTAACATGATTACCAGAAAAAGTACGAATATTAACATTAGCATTTTCTGTGGTTCGGTAAGCAATTTTTAACCGTAAATAAAGTCCTTCTTTTTCATATTTATTTTTGCGAGGAAGGAGATTAAAAAAACTAATGGCCGCCCCTGCTTCGTAAACTTCAATTAATCCTTGTTCTTTATCCAAATACCAATTTGAACCATAAATAGCTGCGTCTACTGCTGCTGCTGTTCCTCTTTGTCCTAAAATATCCTTTTCTGTGGCAAAATAAGGACGAGGCATTATCGTTTTTTTCAACCTGGGGAAAAATTCTCGTTTAGGTTCCATAATTTCTCCTTCAAATCCCTAGTTTAATTACAGGTTTCACCTGCATAGCCTTTAATTATATCACTTTTGTTGTCCTCTAAAGTCGATTAATTTCTAGATGTCTTTAATTCTAAGCATTTAGCCGTTAGGATTTAGTTTTCAGTTAAGAGTTGTTAAGAGTTAAACTATCTCCACTTTCTCCAGTCCAATACTCCTTATAAACCTTAATTTTAAGCTGATATAGTAATCACTAATAATATGTGAGAAATGTGATTACATAGAGGAAATAATAGTATTCATGAGTGTTAACTTAAGCAACGATAAACTGTCATTGCGAGGAGGTAAAACTATCACTGAAACTTGGTTTAATAATTAATTGTGTCTCCCTTCGCCATCTCTAACACAACTGGAAAAATAAATATTGCTTCGGGAGAATAATGAATAAACATCAAGCTCTAGTAATAATGAACCTCCCTTCCTCAGTTGTCATTCCAAGGAATGAGGAATCTATTTAACCCTAATAGGTAGTGTTATCTATAAGCGAACCAATAGGGGTTTATTGTATGCTATTTTAATAGCTTTACGGGACTGACGGGATTCGAACCCGCAACTTCCGCCGTGACAGGGCGGTGCTCTAACCAGTTGAACTACAGTCCCTTGTTTTATGAGCCGATTACTATACTAACAAGGCATAGCAGAATTTGTCAAGTGTTTTCATAAAAAAATTTTAAACAAGTCTGAGACATAGGAGTGTGAACATCCTGCTCACTATGCTCATAGCACTTTTCAATTGGGTGTATCCGTATTTCAGTTATCTGTTTTACCCACTCCTAGATACGAACAATCAAGTCTGTTCTAGGGAATCGAATCCCCGCCCGTTTTACGGCGGGGAGGATGTCAATACGTTTTGCTCCCCACTCTGATAATGGTCAACGGCCGTTGAACCATACGATATAAACATCTGTAGTTTAGGCAAAGTCAATTTAGTTAAGAAAAAGCAGTGATCTTTCCCATAAGATCACTGCTAACAAGAAGAATTAAGATACAAATGATGAAATGTTTTAAGCAGGTTTAACCCAAGATAGAGATGTTTTGTTCACCATCAATCTCATCATCAAATAAACCACCAACTGTTACTAAATCCATTGGTGCGGAGGTCATTTCTTGGCTCATTTCACCTTGAGAATCTATTGTTGCTGCTCTTTCACTATTAACCAGAGAATGGCGAACCTCATAAAATTCTTTACTGAGGTTTCTCGCTTGTTCATAGCTGTCGATATCACCTTGGTCAAAGTAATATTTAGCTGCTAAACGTAAGTCTTCCACTCCCTGTTTTTTGTTACCAATTTCTGCTAAGAGAACTCCTCTATTATGATAGGCTTTAGCATAGGTAGAGTCTAAATGTAAGGCTTCTGTATAGTCTTTGATTGCCCCTGTTTTATCACCTAATTTTTGATGATTCAATCCCCGTTGATAATAAGCTTCTGCACCTTCTGGGTTAGTGCGAATCATTTGAGAGAAGTTTTCGATGTTTTGCAGTGTTTCAACAACATCTTGAACTTTATTGAGTTGGAACTCTAACCCATGAGCAAATTCATTGAGTTCATTTTCTTTAACACTTAAAAGAGCAAAAGATTCTTGATTATTTTTAATTTCACTCGATAACTCATTGACCAGGGTTTGAAATTTTTGGTCTTGCTGATTTAAACTCTTTTTGCCCTGTTCTTTTAATTGTTGCAATTGTTCTACAAGAGTAGAATGATTGCTATTCATTTGTTGCGTCATTTCCATTGTAGAACTTTTTTGCATTTGAGCTAATTCTACTTTTAATTGACGACGGTTAGCAATTTGTAAAGCAACTGAAAAAGAAATAGGAATGGCGGCAAAAGCAGCGTTACCCAAAAAAGAGCCAACTGCACCCCCAACTAATCCAACCCCTGATAAAATATCAAAAATGTCAGATAAATTACTGTTACTATCTTGATTTTCTAGTTCTTGTGGTTCTACTTGGTTTTCCATGATATTCAATCCTGTTTGAAGTTTAATCAATGGTGAATATTTAGTTTAAATATTCTTCTTCTTGATGGGTTAAAATGGTGCAATCAGATGTAGGAGAACAAGCACAAAGTAAAATATATCCTTGATCTAATTCATCTCGTTTAAGGAAGGATTCAGCCTTTTCTGTTTGTTCAACTTTCCCAGAAACAACTTTACCTAAACAATCAAGACAAGATGCGGCACGACAAGAATAAGGATGTTTAATACCTTTGCTTTCCGCAACGTCAAGAACGTACTCTTCTGAGGAAACCCCGATAGTTTTATTTAAGTTATGTTTAGGGTTAACTAATGTGACTTGAAAAGAACCATTATTTTGACTCATTTTTAGCTCCTTAAATGTTGATAATTAAATGATTGAGCAAAAAGTTTAATCACCTAAAATAGTGCAATCTAGTTGAAAAGCAGGTAAAATATATTTAGCTTCTTCGGGAGTTAAATATTGTTGCATTACCTCCTGAATCATGGGGTAGTGATTCCTTGCAAAACGTTTGTATCCGACAGTTTTAACAATGGTTTGTAACCAAATCAAAAGACCATCACGTAAACGATCTAAATCATTTACTAACATAGCTGCACTGGTATGTTTAATTACTTGTTTACAATCTCTTAGACAAACTCTTCTGCTATTTTCATCCATTTTGAACAAGCAATCATTTTTGTTTAATTCCTGCATTCTTGCGTCGACTTCATGAACAATCTCCTCTTCATGAGCTTTGATTTTTTCGTAGGTTTGAATGCGCATATCCACTGATTCTAAATAATCATTGATAAACTGTAATTCAGAATCAGTTGCGTAACGACCATCAGTATCTAAACTAAGGCTTGAAAACTGGGTTAACATTATTATTCCTCAACAATAAAATTAGGATTGAAAATAATTAAGCATCTTGAATTTTTGCCATATATTCAGATACTTCTATTTGGGTATCTTTTAGCTGTGTAATCATAGTTCGAGTGACCAATTTACGCTTTTCAACTAAGATCGCACCGGTGATAGGATGGAGGATATTTTCTTTAGCACGACTGCCAATTAAATCTTCGATATTGTCGATTTCACTGACATACATCCCCGAAGGAATTTCTACAACAACTCCTTCCCCAATAACCCTTGCTTGACAAGCTAAGCGAGAACATTTATTGGCAGTGGTAATCACGTCCATGGTGCGAATTTCTCGGCGGTTAACAGGGGATAAACTCTCCATTCCTGCTGTGACAAAATCATGGCAAGTGGATCACATTCCCCGGCCTCCGCATTCTTTCCAAACGTTCAAATCT
>JBFRWO010000351.1:0-12024 GCA_051439625.1 Crocosphaera sp.
CCTCCATCATGCGTTTTGCTTCCAGGTTTTCATAAGGACCCCCGGGAATACCTTTTAACGCTTGACGAATAATTTTAACCGATTCGCGCATTTCCCGAATACGAATTAAATAACGGGCGAAACAGTCCCCTGCGGTTTCCCATTGTACTTCCCAGTCGAAGTCATCGTAACATTCGTAATGGTCCACCTTCCGCAGGTCCCATTTAACCCCGGAACCCCGTAACATAGGGCCAGACAGTCCCCAGTTAATAGCTTCTTCACGGGTAATGGTTCCCACCCCTTCCACACGACGGCGGAAAATGGGGTTATTGGTGATTAACTTCTCGTATTCGTCCACTTTGGGGTCAAATGCGTCGCAGAAGTCTTCGCATTTATCGATCCAACCGTAGGGTAAATCTACCGCTACCCCACCAATACGGAAATAATTATTATTAATTAAGCGCATTCCTGACGCTGCTTCCCAAAGATCGTAAATCATTTCCCGTTCACGGAAAATGTAGAAAAAGGGAGTTTGTGCGCCAACGTCAGCCAAAAACGGTCCTAACCACAGTAAATGGTTAGCAATGCGGTTAAGTTCCAACATAATCACCCGAATATATTGGGCCCGCTTAGGAACTTTAATATCCGCTAATTGTTCGGGGGCGTTAACAGTAATCGCTTCGTTGAACATTCCTGCTGCATAGTCCCAACGACTAACATAAGGAACATACATAACGTTGGTGCGATTTTCCGCAATTTTCTCCATCCCTCGATGAAGATACCCAATCACAGGTTCACAGTCTACCACGTCTTCTCCGTCCAAAGTGACGATTAGACGTAATACCCCGTGCATTGAGGGATGATGCGGTCCCATGTTCAACACCATGGGTTCGGTTCTAGTTTCTATTTTCGACATAGGGTAATGAATTAACCGTCATCTTTACTACTTAGGATAACGCCTTTTGAGCAAGTTAACAGCTAATTGACCCATTAACACAGTCTTCTAGAAGAAACTCTTACTCGTCAAATAAATTACTTAATCTTTCTACTTCAGTTTGTGCGGTGTACATAGGAGAACCGGATAAAATACCAGTTACATTACGGAAAGGTTTGCCGATGTGCATCCCTTTATTATCAATAGAAAATTCTCGAATATCTTTATCGTGCATGGAACCGCGCATTTTTAAAACAGTAACACCCCGACGCATTTCCCCGTACATTTCTACATAACGTAGGAGAATAATGGAGTCTGTGATGGTAGAAATATGAGCCTCGGTAATAGAAGAACCTCCCAATAAAGTTGGGGTGGTAGAAGTAAATAAACCACCAATTTCTTGCTGTTTAATAAAAGAAGTTAAACCGATAATAAACTCGCGAAATCCTTTTAAAGTAGAAACCCGTTCTAAGGCCGATAAACTATCTACAGCTACCCGGTTCGGTTTAAAAGTTTCGATAGTTTCCTTCATATTAATCAAATGATTTTCTAAACCTGTAGTTTCCGGATAACGACAGACTACTTTTAACTTACCTTCCTTTTCCATTTGTTGAAAATCCACACCCCAACCGGTAGCATTACGAAATAGTTGTTCCCTGCTTTCTTCAAAGGCAAAAATTAAACATCTTTCGTTATTAACCACCCCACCGGCCATAAATTCCGTCACCATTAAAGTTTTTCCCGTTCCAGTAGCCCCTGAGACTAAGATAATAGAATCTCGGAAAAATCCGCCCCCACACATTGTATCCAACTCCTCACTACCGGAGGTAATACGAATATTAGAAGATTTTTGTTCTAATTCAATAGCAGATAAGGGAATAATCACCACACCACGACCCGGAACAATGGTAAAGGGATATTCCCCTTTTTGGTGATTTGTCCCCCTATATTTCAAAATTTCGATGGTACGACGGCGTTTTTCATCCGCTAAGACATTCCGCAAAATGACCACATTATCGGCCACAAATTCTTCCACCCCAAAACGACTAATATCCCCGTATTCTTCCGTTCTTTCCGCCGTCATAATCGCAGTTACGCCTAATTCCCGTAAAGCAGAGGCCATGCGAAAAAGATCGCTTCTAACCTGCGCGCTATCGCTTAAATGGCTAAAAATTGCCCCTAAAGAGTCCATAGAAACCCGTTGGGCGTTATATTTACGAATAGCGAACTCAATACGGGCAATCAACGCGCCGAGATCGTAGTCTCCCGTCACCATCATCCGTTCTCCGGGTTGGGGAGAAGCATCCACAAACGCCCATTTTCTCTCCAGTTCCCACTGTGCAATATTCCAGCCAAACCCTCGCATATTGCGGCGCAAAGCTTTGGGGGGTTCTTCAAAGGTGACAAAAACCCCGTTTTCCCCTCGTTCAATCCCTTCTGCTAAAAACTGACAAGCAAAAACGGTTTTAGAACTTCCGGCGGTTCCGGCAACTAAGGTGGCCCGTCCTTTAGGGAGTCCCCCCTCAGACAAAAAATCAAACCCTGGAATGGCGGTTTCTAATTTCTCAATATAGTCTAGTTCGTTTTCTGGTGTCATCCGTTTTTTTAGGGAATAGAGGGTTAATTGTTCATTGTTTATTTTGCCTGTTTCTTTGCTTATTGCCAAGAAATATTAGTTAGTTTTTATTTTCTGAAACTAAATCTAACCCTAAAAGGACTTTTTGGGTGTTGGACATATCTCCAATAATACGTTGTAAGGGTGGCGGTAACTGTTTAATTAGGGTTGGAGTGACTAAAATTTTTTCCTGTTCGGCGGTTTGGGGTTGTTCAAGAACATCGATAATTTCTATGGTATATTGATCCCGTAATTCTTCATGACAGATACGAAATAGGTTGGCGATCGCCCGTTGAGAGTTGACGGTGTTCCCTGTAATATAGAGTCTGAGTCGATATTTATTCATGAAGTTTATTGGTAATCTTTTCTGGACGCAAGGTTAATATTACTCAACCCTATATAATATTTTCGATAAAAAGAAGCTAAATACCCCATTAATTCTAATATCATTAGTCTTCCTTCGACAACATAAGCTTGGGCTTTGGCTACAGAAGCGTCTTTACTTTTCTCTTTTAAAACTTTGGTATGAATTTCAATGGTATCTCTAGGACTTGCTTTGAGAAAACCCAATTTTTCCCCTAAATTTCGTAGTTTTTCGGAGATGTTATAGTCAACTTTATAGATTCTTTGCTCTAGGACTAATTCTAATAGTTCACCATAGGTTTCTACTAATTCATCAAACACATCTGGTAAACTTTCTTGCAGGGAATATGCCCCGAATAATCGGGCAGTAACACTTGTTTCTCCACTGGATTTGATTAGAGAATCAAGATTAGCCAACTCTTGTGCCTGACTTATTTCTTGTTGTTGTTGATTTATTTTAGCGCGATATTTTTGTCGTTCAATACCTAAACGAATTTCATGGACTAAGAGATTACTATCTAGGTTTTTGATTTGTAAATAACCATCAGCACCTAACTGAAAAGATTTTACAACAGTTCCCTCATTTTGCCCATCCATTTCTACAATAATCGGAGTATTCGGCACTGCTTCTCTAAGTTTAATCAAGGTATCCAAACCCCGACTATCTGGTAAGTCTAAATCCAGTAAAATTACATCAAACTGCTGATCTTGTAGGAACCCTAAACTTTCCTTTAAAGTATCAGCAGAAGTAAAAAGAAAAGTTAAGCCTTTTGCCAGGGAACTATATTGACTTTTAGACAATAAATCCTGCAATAATTTAACATTTTCTATTTTGTCTTCTATTAATAAGACACGACAAGTATCATTGGCCATTGTTTAGGATAATTTTTACTGTCCTTTTAGTCAACTGTTTGCTTGTTTAGGGGACCTATGGGTAAACTAATCCACCCTGGTATATTCCCGTCCTAATCATAGTCGATTTCAGCTTAATTCATCAACTACTTACGGAATCTGTTAGTAATCAATTCTTTTATTCTCAAATTGATAACTTTATTGATATCAATCATATAGTTCCCAAAACTGTCTTAAAAATTAGTTAAATAGGGTAAATTTCTCTGATAATACGTTATTGTGACAAGAGAACTTACGAAAATTTGCGAGTATATTATGACTGTTGACCAACTACTCTTACTGATTGCTTTATTAAGTCCAGGAATTTTATTATCTGCTTTAGTAATGGGAAGCTTCGCTAAAGGTGGCTAAACCCACAAGGGAAGAATCAGAGGGACAATAGGAATGCTCTTGTCCCTCTGATCAGATGCAGCCCTTACTTTCAATCTTCTTCTGCTTGGTCATGGGATTGATTGGGGGAGATAGAATCGACATTGGATAAGTTCGCTTCGAGATTCTTCCGTTGTTCCATTTGACTGAGAAAATATCCCGTCATCATAGCTGAAGCGAGAAGGTTAGCTAAGTTTTCGCGATCGGTGGTTACTTGAACATTGAAATCTTCCGAGGGTAGCATTCCCACCAACCCTTGTACGTTCTGGGTGATGATTTGTTGAATCTCAGGACTAGCGGATTGAGCAATGCGAGAGAGTGTGTCAGGATGTTGTTGTTGTAGGTATTGAATAAGAGTGTTTGCATTTTGTTCTTCTGGTTCAGAAGCGAAAAAATCAAAGTTGAATACCATTAGAACTCCAAAATTGGGGTTGACTTATGTTCCACTATTATATACCCCAAAATTTGATACTCCATCGGTACTATAGGGGTTAATCTTTAGATTCGGGAAACTTATCAATCTCAAAATACTGATGAAATTTGGTGGTAACTTCCAGGAGATAAGAACGTCCGCTTTCTTGACGACGTTTACGCACGAAACCCATCTCAACCAATTCCTGAACGTGCTGATAAGCTGTACTTCCCCTCAGTTCGATCAATTCGGTCTGAACAATGGGATTTTTAAGCGCAATGGCTGCCAAGGTTCTTAAAGCCCCTTTTCCGAGTTCTGCTGGGATTATATCATCAGTGAGATCGTCGAAAACTGAGCGTAATTGTAAACTGTAACCGGTTTCGGTTTCTACTACCTCTAAAGCACTGTCACGGTAAGCATAATCAGAAATTAACTCCATCATCGCTTCTTGTGCTGTATCGACTTCACAATCAGCCCATTGAGCAATATCCATCAGACTTAGGGGTTGACCTTTAAGATAAAGAATCGCCTCTATTTTTGTCGCTAGTTTCATCATAATTTATTCTATCTCTAAATCAGGCAAAATATCAACTTCGGTGGGGTTTAAATTGAGTTCTATCGAGTGACCATATTCAATAAAATCAAGGGGTTGGGTTAAAATTTCTAGGGTTGAATCGTCTTGGAAATGGTTTGGTTTGGTTTCAGGATGAGGATAATAAATCAGTCCAGTATATTTGCCTTTGTTGTAGATAACCTGACAAAAAGAAAATGAAAAAGTTTCTGGTGGTGAGTGAGGATTCCATTTTACAAGTTCAAAAGTGTATTGGGGGTTGTATAGTTTAAACTTATAGGGACTAATCTTAATGTTTAAAGTTCCTGCAAAAAAAGAAGAAATGTCCAATCCTAGTTGTTTAAAGAAAGGGGTTTGCATATAAATGCTTCCTTGAGGATAAGGACTATCTTTTGCTATCCCTGAAGCAACTTGATGACCTTTACTAATAGTGCCATTAACGGTTATCCATTTTTTTGTCATAGCTGTTAGTTCTTGCTCAAAACATAGCATTGACCATGAAGCTCATGTTGATTTGTGCAATTTTATCTTTAAGTGTTATATTACCATAGATGATATTTTTTGATTATATTTGTTTATATTTATTATCCTAATTTTTTGAATAATAGTTTAATCATGGATGTTAGAAGTTGCGGAATAAATTTAAACCATTGGTATGTGGTAGCACAAAGTAAAGAAATTACGACAAAACCCAAAGAAGTTAAGCTCTGGTATCACTCGATTGTACTTTATCGAGATAGTATGGGAAAAATTCATGGTTTAGATAATCGTTGTCCTCATCGTCAGGTTAAACTAAGTGAGGGTAAAGTGGTGGAAAATTATTTAGAATGTGCTTATCATGGTTGGCAATTTAATGGTGAAGGAAATTGTACTTTTATTCCTTATCTAAATCCTGATTTTCATTGCAGTGATTCAAAAAATAAAGCTTTACCAAAGGTTAAAATTGAGAGTTATACTGTCCAAGAGTGTGATGGTTTTGTGTGGATATTTTTAGGAGACCAAAAACTATTAGATTCAGAAAAAAATCAACCCATGAATATTCCTGAATGGGATCATCTTAATTATATTGCTACAGTTTCAGTGATCGATTGTCAAGCTCATTTTTCTTTTCTCATTGAAAATTTAATGGATATGTATCATGGTCATCTTCATAATGATTATCAAGCTTGGACAGATGCAAATTTAAAAGAATTGCTCACTACAGAACAAGAGGTTAAGGGACTATACGAAGCCAAAAGTTATTATAAAATTGATAAAATTTGGTCAATTTTTCAACTATTTTTTCCTAGATTTCGCTCTTTACATCCTGAACCTTTAATGGTTAATTATTGTTATCCTCATTGGCAATCTACTTTAGGGAAAGATTTTACAATTTATTGTTTATTTTGTCCTATTAGTTTAACCCATACTAAAGCTTATTTGATCCATTTTACCTCTTTAAATGCCTTTTGGCGTTTACATAAATTACCGCGATGGTTTCGACAGTTTATTAAAGATAAATTGTATGGAACAGCACAAACTATGTTAGAGGGATTAGTTGCACAAGATATAATTATGATAGAACAAGAACAACAAGCTTATGAACAAAAAATACGAAAACCAACCTATGAAATTAATCCTACTATTCCTGCTGTTCAAAAAATGATTAAAAAACAAGTAAAAGATGAGTGTAACGGGGAGATACCGAGACGGAGAGATAGAGAAAATTTTATCAGATAAACTATCATCAATAAAAAAGAATTGTCAACTTTGCCATAGTTTCAGAAAAAAGCATTACAAAATGTATATCAAGAGCAAAATAAGATAAATGAAGATGGTATGATCAGGAAAGATAACCGTTATTTCAGATAATATCTAATAGCTAACGATGGAAAATGTTATACCTAGTTTTATTTCTCCTCAATTATCCAGCGAAGAATTGATATTGGAAACCCCATTAAAATTAGGTGTATTAGCATCAGGAAGTGGGACTAATTTTGAAGCGATCGCTAATGCGATCAATCAACAACAATTAAACGCAACAATTCCCCTAGTAATTTACAATAATCCTCAAGCTAAAGTCAAAAATAAAGCAGATGCTTTAAACATTGAATCAAAACTACTAAATCATCGAGAATTTGAGCGTAGAGAAGACTTAGATCAAGCGATTGTAGACCAGTTTAAATCTTATCAAGTTGATTGGGTAATTATGGCAGGTTGGATGAGAATTGTTACCCCAGTATTATTGGAAGCATTTCCCAATCATGTTATTAATATTCATCCCAGTTTGTTACCTAGTTTCAAAGGAATTAAAGCCATAGAACAGGCGTTAGAAGCAAAAGTTAAAATCACAGGTTGTACCGTACATCTCGCAAGTTTAGAAGTTGATAGTGGAGCCATTTTACTACAAGCAGCAGTTCCCGTTTTACCTAATGACACCCTGGAAACTTTACATAAGAGAATTCAAATACAAGAACATAAAATTTTCCCCCTTGCTATTGCCTTAGCTGCTAAACTATACCCTTAAGATAAACAGATTAAAAACTATGAATTATCGTCCAGATTTTATCCTTTTTGCTCAACATGGATGGGCTGATACGAACGAAGAAATAAGGAAATTAGCCACTAAATTAGCTAATGAGAAAACCCTGATTATCAGTCCCAATTTAGGTTGGTTAAAAACTTGGTTAAGCATGGAACCATTAATTGAGAAGGTTACTGAAGAAGCTGAAGAAATTAGCCAAAAATATCCTCAAACACCGTGGCGCATTATTGGTCACTCAATGGGGGGCTTAATTTGGCTGGAAATTCTCCATCAAAATCCCCAATGGTGGGGAAAAATTCATTCTTTGGTCTTAATTGCCTCTCCCGTTGGTGGGGCAGATTTAGCCAGAATTATTGACCCATTATCCATTGGAGTTGGTGTTGCTACAGACTTAGGAAAAAACCGCCGTTTGCAAGCAGATAGAATCACAAAAATTGTCCCGACATTAGTGATTGCCGGTAACAGTGATAATGGTAGTGATGGTACTATTCCCATTTCATCAACCAAGCTAACCTATAGTCATTTTGTTTGTTTACCAAATATTTCCCATAGTCAATTAAAAAATCATCCTATCTTAGTAGATGTTATTCAGAACTTTTGGAAAACCTCTCCTACTCCGGCCTTATTTGAAAAAGATTTTCCTACAGTGTTAATCGAAAGACTACAATTAATTCCAGGGATGACCGATGGTCATTCTAAAGACTTTCAAAAATCCAAAGCTTACCTTAATTTTGAAAGAGGAATTTCTATTAAATTGTGGAAAAATCCTTTAAACATTCTTCATGTTTTCGTAGCAAGTGAACAGCAAAAATGTTTATATGCTGGTTTTGTGGGATGGATACATTCAGAAGGATTATATCAAGGGTTAGAAGCGATTCATCAAGACTATTATGAGTTAGTAATTCACGGACTCGATTAATTATCTCAGAAAGTTAAATCCGCTATATTTTTCTCTATGGATTCCCTTCGGTCAGTTTATATTTTAGTCGGTCATTCATCCCCACCTTGTAGTAAGGATACGGTATTCTGCCCGACATTAGGATAAAAATTCAGGTATCGCATAAAGAATCCCTACCCGTCTACATGGTAGGGTTATTTAAAGAGGAGTTTTTCTCTCACTATTTGTGTTTATCTATCGACAGACCATTGCAGACGCGATTATCCATTTGTCTTTGTAGCAGTGATAAACCTCTCACTCAGTTATTGACCAATCATCTGAGTGGCGATCGCTATCGTCTACATATCATCGATCAAGTAGAAGAGTTAGTACCTTTCCTCAAGGAGGAAAGCGAAACCATAGATTGTTTGATTGTCCGAGAGGAAACTTCAATTCTGCCATTATTCAACCAACTCTATGAACAGGGAACCCTCTTACCGGTTATTATTGTTGAGGAAGCCGGAGATCCATCGGTAGCTTTGGCTAATGTGGAATCACCCACTTTTCTGTATCATAGTGCCGAGGTACGTCATGGGGTGAGGCAGTTGACTGATATCCAGACAACTATTGATCGTGCCATCACCAAATTTTTGCATTTAGGGCCTAGTTGTTGTCTTGCTGATCGATCGCTGTCTTCTCAAGGAGACATTAATACAGAAAACCATCAGAGTTTTTTACTATTGCAACAGCGTCGTCTAGCGGAAAAACTAAAAGAAAGATTAGGTTATTTAGGGGTTTATTATAAGCGAAATCCTAAGTATTTTTATCGCAATCTTTCTCCAGAAGATAAACAAGAGTTACTGCAAGAATTAATGACTAATTATCGAGAGATAATTTTAAATTATTTTGACGAAAGTTCAGAAATTAATCAAGAAATTGATCAATTTGTCAATCAAGCTTTCTTTGCGGATATTTCTGTCTCTCGTGTCTTAGAAATGCACATGGAACTGATGGATGAATTCTCACAACAACTGAAATTAGAAGGACGAAGTGAGGAAATTTTGTTGGACTATCGCCTAACCATTATAGACGTTTTAGCTCATTTGGGAGAAATGTATCGTCGTTGCATTCCTAGAGGAGATATACTCTTTGATTTATTAAATCAAATCGATTAAAGTAGTTAAGGACTAGAAAATACTCCTAAAATCAATGTTATTGTCTCGTAAACCTCGGATATTTGTCTAATGATTTTTCTTGCTCTATCAATATTTAGCCATGATTGACTTCAAAAAAACCTATGTTCTCAAACTTTACGTCGCTGGTAATACCCCTAACTCTGTTAGGGCTTTAAAAACCCTAAAAAATATCCTCGAAGACGAATTTAAGGGGGTTTATGCTTTGAAAGTTATTGATGTTTTGAAAAATCCACAATTAGCAGAAGAAGATAAAATTTTGGCAACCCCAACCCTTGCGAAAATTTTACCTCCTCCTGTGCGCAAAATTATTGGGGATCTTTCTGATAGGGAAAAAGTTTTAATAGGTTTGGATCTTCTCTATGAAGAAATTAGAGAACGGGAGAATGATCCTTAAATATCCCGTCGTTAACAACAAGTTTGGAATTAAATTTGCTTCACAGTTTTCTTTTCAATTTTTTATAAACCTTAATAATTTACAATTATAAAACCATTATAAATAAATCATGAATCAACCTCTTCCTAGTGAAAATCAACCACAACAATTAACCCCTAAAGGTGTTCGTAAAATTCGGACAATGATCGAAGGATTAGATGAGATTACCCACGGTGGTTTACCTCTAGGAAGAACCACTTTAGCTAGTGGTACATCGGGAACAGGAAAGACACTTTTTGCTGTACAATTTCTTTGTCATGGTATTAAATATTTTGATTATCCTGGGCTATTTGTTACTTTTGAAGAATCTCCCCGTGATATTATTGAAAACGCCTATAGTTTTGGTTGGGACTTACAACAATTGATCGATGAAGGTCAATTATTTATCTTAGATGCTTCCCCCGACCCGGAAGGTCAAGAAGTGGTGGGAAGTTTTGATTTATCGGCTTTAATTGAACGGATACAATATGCTATTAATAAATACAACGCTAAGTTAGTTTCTATCGATTCAGTTACGGCAGTTTTTCAACAATACGATGCAGCTTCTGTGGTAAGACGGGAAATATTTCGCCTCGTTGCCCGTTTAAAACTGTTAGGAGTAACCTCTATTTTAACAACAGAAAGGGTGGAAGAATATGGACAAATTGCCCGTTTTGGTGTAGAAGAATTTGTATCTGATAATGTTATTATTGTCCGCAATGTTTTAGAAGGAGAACGCCGTCGCCGTACCATTGAAATACTCAAGTTACGGGGTACAACTCACATGAAAGGAGAATATCCTTTTACTATTACTAATGACGGGATTAATATCTTCCCATTGGGGGCTATGAGATTGACACAACGATCATCCAATGCGCGTATTTCTTCCGGTGTTAAAACTCTGGACCAAATGTGTGGTGGAGGGTTCTTTAAAGACTCTATTATCCTCGCCACAGGGGCAACTGGAACCGGTAAAACTTTACTGGTTAGTAAATTTTTAGAAGAGGGATGTCGTCAAGGAGAAAGGGCGATTTTATTCGCCTACGAAGAGTCTCGGGCCCAGTTATCTCGTAATGCTTTTTCTTGGGGTATTGACTTTGAAGAAATGGAACAGAAAGGACTGTTAAAACTGTTATGTACCTATCCAGAATCTGCCGGTTTAGAAGACCATTTACAAATTATTAAATCAGAAATTTCTGAATTTAAACCTGGTCGAATTGCTATTGATTCTTTATCAGCATTAGCTAGGGGTGTTACTAATAATGCTTTTCGTCAATTTGTGATCGGAGTTACGGGGTATGCTAAACAAGAAGAAATTACAGGTTTCTTTACTAATACCACCGACCAATTTATGGGGGCCCATTCTATTACCGAGTCCCATATTTCTACAATTACGGACACCATTTTAATGTTGCAATATGTAGAAATTCGTGGGGAAATGTCACGGGCAATTAATGTCTTTAAAATGAGGGGTTCCTGGCATGATAAAGGTATCCGAGAATATATGATTAATCAAGATGGGCCTATTATTCAAGATTCTTTCCGTAATTATGAACGGATTATTAGTGGTTCTCCCAGTCGTATTGCTGTGGATGAAAAAAGCGAATTATCTCGTATTATGCGAGGGGTGAAAGATAAAACAGAGGAGTAATTTAGGGTTGAGAAAGTTGGGGAAAAAAGCATTAATTATTATCACTCTTTTTTCCCATTTATAGTTAATTCAAATAGAAATAAGACAAAACTGGCCTACTGTATTGTTAACCTATAGCAATCATGTTTCAGTTGTGAGAAAATTAGCCTTCTGGGTTTAACAGTGTTAAACCCCTACAAGGAAGCATTCGTAGGGACATAATACTATTA
>JBFRWO010000352.1:0-15021 GCA_051439625.1 Crocosphaera sp.
AGTCATAACTAAAGACATCCATATCATCAGTAGAAGGGAAGTTATCCCCGTCATAGCCTTGATACCGAATGCTTCCGTAATAATCATTGATGGGTTCTGGTCTATCATCCTCAACAACTTGAGACGGGTCTATCTCTGTTCTATGGTCACAGATGCCACACTGATGATAACCTTGATCGATATTACCATTCGTGGCAAGACCCGTGGCGACTTTGGCATTCACGCTGATCGCAATGTCCCGGGAACCGCCGGATGTATCGGTATCGAATCCGAGGCTGACTGGGAAGCGTTCAAATCTCTCATGGCTGACTACAAGCAAAGCGGCCTGCAGGAAGTTCCGTTACTCGTTTCTTACCGCTAGACCCTCAACTTTGTCGCGGTATTAGTGTAAGATTTTTTTGCTAAAAAGATCACCAAATAGATAGTAAAAGGTTTTAGTAGGCCGATGCACTGCACACTAATTTGCTAATCTTTGTTTGTACTGCTATAGCATTTGAAACTCCCCTCATTTACTTTAGTTCTTTAAAAGAAGGCAGGACACGGGTTTTGTGATAGACTGGAATTCACCTTCTGAATGATAGATAATTAATAAGTAAGTAAATAAAGAATGCCCCTTGATTTTCGCAACATTAATACATTGTGGTCTTCTATTATTGTGGAGACTTTATCTCGTTTAGGGTTAACCACCGCAGTTATTTGTCCAGGATCTCGTTCTACTCCTTTAACCCTTGCGTTTGCTAGTCATCCTGATATTGAAACTATCCCTATTTTAGATGAGCGTTCGGCCGCTTTTTTTGCTTTAGGAATAGCCAAAAGAACCCATCTTCCTACTGCTTTGATTTGTACATCGGGAACAGCAGGAGCAAATTTTTATCCAGCAGTTATTGAAGCAAAAGAAAGTCAAGTTCCTTTATTAATTTTTACGGCCGATCGCCCCCCAGAATTAAGAAATTGTCATGCAGGACAAACTATTGATCAGGTTAAATTATACGGGAATTATTGTAATTGGTACACAGAATTATCTTTACCTTCTTCTGAGATAGAAATGTTATCTTATCTCAGACAAACTATAATTACAGCTTGGGATCAGACCCTAGTTCCTTATCGGGGAGTTGTCCATTTAAACTGTCCGTTTCGTGAACCTTTATCCCCTATTTCTGCTCAGGGGAATGAAAGTTTATTGTCTCAAATAAATATTGATAATTTTTTTGATAATATTTATCGGGGAAACAAAGAATTATTGTTGACATATTTTGTAACTGATTACTTAAATCACTGGTTATCTCACCCTAAAGGAATTATTATTGCTGGTACTTTTAATACTGATAATTCCTATTTATACTGCAAGCAAGTCTTCTCATTATCCACCTTATTAAACTATCCAGTTTTAACCGAAGCCTTATCTATTCTTAGAAATAATGCTCAAGGTTCACCCAATATTATTAATACTTATGATATTATTCTTCGTAATAGTCAACTAGCTGATGAATTACTGCCTGATATTGTTATTCAAGTTGGAGAATTTCCCACCAGTAAAAAATTAAGAGCATGGTTAGAAGGTAGTAAAGTAGAACATTTTGTTATCGATAATCGTTCTGATAATCTTGATCCTCTTCATAATAATACTCATTACATTCGGGGTCACATTCATGATTTAGAGATATATTGTGATGAAAGATATATACCCGAAAAACCAGATTTATCCTATCTGAAAAAGTGGAAAAAAGCAAACAGAATAATCAATAAAAATATCAGAGCTAGTTTTGATAATATTAAAGAATTATCAGAAGCAAAACTCTCTTATATCCTATCCAAAAATTTACCAGAAGAGACCACTATTTTTATTGCCAATAGTATGCCGGTACGTTATGCTGAATTTTTCTGGATGCCTAATAAACGTGAAATAATACCCTATTTTAATCGAGGTGCAAACGGAATTGAAGGAACATTATCTACTGCTTTAGGAATAGCTTACAAAGGAAAAAATAGTGTATTAGTAACAGGAGATTTAGCACTTTTGCACGATACTAATGGTTGGTTAATCAAACAGCATTTTCAAGGACATTTAACCATCATTTTAATTAATAATAATGGGGGCGGAATTTTTGAAATGTTACCTATTGCTAAAGAAGAATCTTTTTTTGAAGACTATTTTGCAACCCCCCAAAATATCGATTTTTCTCAATTGTGTGCAACTTATAATATTGAACATATTTTTATCAAAAATTGGACACAACTAAAACGATTATTGAAGACCTTACCCTCAACAGGAATTCGTGTGTTAGAATTACAGACCGACCGCAAAAAAGATGCTCTTTGGCTACAAAATAATCTGGAAAAATTATCTATAATTGATGATACATAGCGTCTTTTTGATTGCTATAGCTAGTCTAAATAACTCACAAACAATAAAATAGGTATCCTCCCTGTAACAAGCTAAAAGCTTGTTCTACAATTAACTATGATTTATACCTTTCCCCAAGCAAATTCAGTTGATTTTTCACAGATTCGTCTAGAAATTCGTACCCTTCAAGCTAAATTAGTCGAATGGAGACGTTATCTACATCAGCGTCCAGAATTAGGCTTTCAAGAAGAAATTACCGCCGATTTCATCCATCAAACCTTAACAAAAATAGGCATTCCCCATGAAACAGGTATTGCTAAAACCGGCATTGTGGCAACTATTGAAAGTCCCAATCCTGGCCCTGTCTTAGCCATTCGCGCCGATATAGACGCTTTGCCTATCTATGAAGAAAATGATGTCCCCTACCGTTCCCTCCACGAAGGAACAATGCACGCTTGTGGACACGATGGCCATACTACCATTGCTTTAGGAACCGCTTATCATTTGTGGCAACATCGTCAAGACTTTAAAGGAACGGTGAAAATTATTTTTCAGCCGGCAGAAGAAAGTCCGGGCGGGGCCAAACCCATGATAGAAGCAGGAGTATTAAAAAATCCTGATGTAGATGCCATTATTGGGCTACATTTGTGGAATAATCTACCCCTGGGAACCGTAGGTGTTCGTAGCGGTCCATTAATGGCTGCTGTAGAGTCTTTTCGTCTCAATATTTTCGGAAAAGGCGGTCATGGGGCAATGCCTCATCAAACCGTTGATTCTGTGGTGGTTAGCGCACAAATTATTAACGCTTTACAGTCTATTGTCTCTCGTAATGTTAACCCCATTGATTCAGCAGTTGTAACTGTGGGAGAATTACACGCCGGGACAGCTTTAAATGTTATTGCTGATACGGCCAGAATGAGTGGGACAGTACGTTATTTTAATCCTGAGTTTGAGGACTATTTTGCTCAGAGAATTGACGATATTGTTAAAGGTATTTGTCAAGGTTATGGGGCAGACTATGAGTTAGATTATTGGCGGTTATATCCCCCTGTGATTAATAATGAAAAGATGGCTGCTTTAGTTAAATCAGTGGCTTTAGAAGTAATAGAAACTCCTGTTGGCATTGCCCCTGAATGTCAAACAATGGGAGGAGAAGATATGTCTTTCTTTTTAGAAGAAGTGCCAGGGTGTTATTTCTTTTTGGGTTCGGCCAATGCTGAAAAAGGCTTAAACTATCCCCACCATCATCCTCGTTTTGATTTTGATGAAACTGTGTTACCGTTAGGGGTAGAAATGTTTATCCGTTGTGTAGAAAAATTTTGTAATTAAAGTCTATGAAAGTTAAAACTATAATTGCCAAGGTTTTATTATTAGGAGTTGGTTTAGTTCCCAGTCAACTCCTGGCGCAAACGAGTTTACCTTTGTCCGAAAATTTGATTAATTTTAATTCTTCTCAAGGTGAAATTTTCTTAGTAGAAAGTCAAGCGCGTCAAGATTATATTCCGTTAAGTCTTCAGTTTGAAACTCAAGATAATTTAGCTTTTTGTGGAGTTGCTAGTATCGTTATGGTATTGAATGCTTTGTCTATTCCGGCACCAACAGCGACAGAATGGGTGAGATATAATCGCTTTACTCAAGACAATTTTTTTGATAACCCAAACACAGAAAATGTAGTTAGCAAAGAAACTGTTTCTCGACAAGGAATGACATTACAAGAGTTAGGGGGTTTATTAAAAAGTTATCCCCTTGACGTAGAAGTTTATCACGGAGGTGAGGTTAGTTTAGAGGAGTTTCGTCAACGGATTGTTGATAATTTACAACAAGAAAATAATTTTGTTTTAGTTAACTATTTAAGGTCTAGTATTGGACAACAAAGAGGAGGTCATATTTCCCCCATTGCTGCTTATCATGAAGAAAGCGATCGCTTTTTAATTTTAGACGTTTCTCGTTACAAATATCCTCCAGTTTGGGTGAAAGCAGAAGAACTTTGGAATGCTACTAATACTGTTGATTCTACTTCGGAAAAAACTAGAGGATTTGTATTAATTAGTTCTCAATAATCTCTCAATAACTGATAACTGTTCACTGTTCACTGTTCACTGTTGATTATACTTCTAAAAAAAACAGAGGATTTGTATTAATTAGTTATCAATTATCTCTCAATAACTGATAAATGATAAATGATAACTGTTTACTGTTCACTGCTTTCGCTTAAAATATCTAAAATAACAGGAGAGAGATTTTTCCCTAATTGTCCACTGCGAATTAATTCAGCATAGGTATCAGCTTCAATATCTAATAATCTGTCTCTTAGTAACTGCATAGCAATAGACTTTAATTGAGGATATTCTGTTTGAAATTTAGCAATTTTTTCTTCTATAGATTGTAATTCACCTTTGACTAATTCTTGTTCATAGCGATAAAATTCTGAGTCAATACTAGGAGATTCATCTAAAGTTTTAAAATAGTCAATAACCCTGCCAACAGCAGTTTTTCTGGCTAATAATTCCGAATATTCTTGACGTAAAGCTTGATCTCCTACTAGGTTTAATTTTTTCAGTACCCATTGTGTGGTTAATCCTTGAATTAATAAAGTAAATAAAACTACACCAAACACCGTATCAATAATATCTTGTCTTCCAGTTAAAGAAACCGGTACACTTAAAGCCAAGGCAATAGAAACAGAACCCCTTAAACCACCCCACCAAAGTACAGTTTGTTCCGATAAACTAATATCAACCTTTGTAAAAATATTACTCAAATTTGCTAGTCCAAAAATAGCAATTAAACGAGTAATTAAAACAGCAATAATAGCGATGGTAATAATCCCTAAATTATCACTTAAACTACTAAATTTTATTTGATCACCGATCAATAAAAAGACAATAGAATTAACAAAAAATGCCAAGAAATCCCAAAACTCAGACACCAATAATCTCGTTCTGGGATTCATACCAATACGAGAACCAAAATTACCTAAAATAATGCCCACCGTCACCACAGAAATTACCCCAGAACCTCCTAATTCTTCCGTAATTAAATAAGTACCATAAGCAGAAACTAAAGTTAAAGATTGTTCAACCAAAGGCAGATCAAACCGTTGGGTTAAGTAAGAAATACCAAAGCCAACAAAACAACCCACACCAATACCAATACCTACAAACTTAAAAAAACTAACCACTGTATCAGTCACCGAAAAAACTTCCGTTCCTAACGGTATTCCCACCAATAATAAGAAAGCAACAACCGCCACTCCATCGTTAAATAAACTCTCACCTTCCATCAAAATAGTTAACTTTTTACTTGCTCCTAACTCTCGAAATAAAGCCACCACAGAAACCGGATCAGTCGCCGATAAACTTGCCCCCACTAATAAAGCAATAGGTAAAGTTAAATTAGTTAATTGACTCAAAGCCAAAGCAATACCAACCACCGAAATAATGACCCCTATTACCGCAAATAAAACCACAGGAATCCAATTTTCTTTTAGCGATCGCCAACGAATATTCCAAGCAGCTTCAAACAATAAAGGAGGTAAGAAAATCTCTAAAATTAACTCAGGAGAAAGATTAACCAAACGAACATCAATAAATGCTAATCCTAAACCAACAATTACTAATAAAAGTGTATAAGGAATTTGTCGAAACCAAGCAAAAACACGAGAGACTGTCGCCACACTCAAAGAAACCGATAAAACCACCAAAAATTGTTCTAAATTTTGCTTAATGGCCACATCAGCAGCACTAGCTTCTAAACTCATAGCATACTCCTATTGATTGATATTTGAGAAAGATTGCTATATTAAGGACGGAAACTATATTATCCGTCCACAGTGGTGAAGATGTCTCAGTCAGTGTCTAATTGGGGAGATACACCCCTAACCAACCCACCAACCCCACAACAACTTTATCAGATGCAAACCCATCTCGATTTAGTTTTGTTGGCCAGCGAATGCTTAATACCCATAGATGCAGATATGCTGCTACAAACAGCCCTCGACTTAGACATAAGCACGACTTTAGTAGACAAAATACAACTGTGGTCAAACCGAGACGCAACAGAAACAGATCATTCCTTAGAAAACTTCACCCTGGAACAACTGCGATCGCTAATTTTGATAATTTGCTATATTAACCAACAATATCAAGAATTGATTCGTCGTGCTGTCACCCTTCTAGAACAAATGACAACACAAGATAAAGATCCTGAGCAAACTACCTTATTAGGCAACTATTTAGAAAAATTTCGTCACTTTTATGGCAAAAAACCCGAGCAACTTAACCTATCATCAGAACAACAAGTACAATTAGCATCAAAACTATTAATTGATTTATTATTCTACAGTGGAGACAATGGTTACGATCGCTTGTGGTTAGCTTTACTCGATTATCAATCTTGACTTAAACCAGAACTTGCTTAAATTAATTGTTTATAAATAATGTTATTTAATAATACCCCGTTACAAACCTATACCCCTCCAACCTGTACCCTAAAATTATGGGATAAACGGCCTCTATTTTCCCGTTGGGGAGAATTAGTTGCCTTAAATCATATCGAATTTGAACTACAATTTGACGATCCTCGACTTCTAGAAGAAGATCAAGTCACAGTAAAAGGCGATCGCTTGCAACTGGAATTATTGCGCAACGTTGTCCAAGCTTATGTAAAAAACTTTCTCCATCAAACCTCCTGTTATGGCAAAAAGCCAACAGAAATAGAATTATCTCCCGATCAATCTAACCATCTTCCCTCCCTATCCTTTCAAAGCTTACTCACCCATCATCTAGCCTTCGGATCATTAGCTTCTCAAGCCTCCCATCAGTCAGTTACCTTAAGTGTGTCCCAACTGTTTGACTTGGTAAATGCTCTTGAAGCCTACCATAACACCATTGTTACCCTAGCCCATCCCAAAAGCACACCTTTAAGAAAAAGTTTAGCAGTTTGGATCGCAACCGGTACCGTAGCAGTCTTAGCCATTTTAATTCCCACAGTGGGGGTAAGGTGGTTTAGACAAGTCACCTCAACGGATACCGGTGAACAGGATATTAGCGAAAATACCGAAAATACCCTGTCGTTTCTGGATGTATTACCACCCGTACCACCACCCCCAAAAACACCCCTTCCTGACCCTTCCTTAGCCCCCAACTTGGCTACTCGTGACCCCTTACCACCCCCTGGACAAATTGACCAAGGAACGCCCCCACCCCGTAACCCTAATATTGCCATTCAAGCTCCTAGTTTACGGGTACTGCCACCACCACCAGTGGCACCTCCTGCACCTCCCAAACCCAATACCACCCCTTCTAATAACTCAGTAACCGTTGAACAGGTTCCAGCACATCTTCTGCCCAACGGACAACCCCCTATTGTTATGCCCAGTTTACCCGCAGAAACGGCTCAACAACTGATTCAAAACCCAACTTTACCGACACTCCCAACCTTACAAGCAAAGGTTCCTCGTCAGGAAACAAGCACTGCACCCTCTTTCAGAGAGCAAAATCAACCGACCATTCCCGATGAGTTATTATCTCCAGAATCTAGAGTTACTCCAAAACCTCCCCCAGAAACCACCCTTCTCGATGCCATTCCTCAAGTTGCTCAAGTACGCGAATATTTTAAGGAACGCTGGGAACCTCCTCAAAATTTACAACAAACCTTAGAATATCGTTTAATTGTTCAAGAAGACGGTTCTCTCAAGCAAACTATCCCTTTAGGTCGTTCTGCTGATATTTATCTTTCTCAAGTTCCTTTTCCTACCCCTGGATCTGATTTTGTCTCTCCCCTAGCAACTCCCAATAGTCAAACTATTCGCTTAGTTTTAATGACTAATGGCAGGGTTAAAACTCTTTTGGAGTAGTTGAGGTTGTTGGCACTGGGAAGTGTGGGAAGTGTGGGGAGTTTTCAAAATAATGTTTGTTTATCAGTTGACTCATATCTATGGATTCAATTAACATAATATAATATATAAGATTAACTCATGATTTATGGGTCTTTTAAATTAATAAAAAGTGATTGATAAAGAAACTTTAAACTTATTAGAATGGCCTCGGCTTTGCCAACAGTTAGCCACCTTTTCTGCTACGAAAATGGGAGCCATAGCAGCCCGTAATTTACCTATACCAACATCTTTAGAAGAAAGTAAAGAACTATTAGCCCAAACTAAAGAAATTTATGGTTTAGAGCAAAATTTAGAGATAAAATGGACGTTTGAAGGGATAACAGATGTGGGAGACTCCCTCAAACGAGCCACCCTAAAAGGTGTTCTTTCGGGACGGGAATTACTAAATATTGCCACAACTTTGGCAGGAATGCGACGTTTAAGACGTATTATCGATGATTGTGAAGAATTACCAGTTTTAACGGAATTAGTAGCGGATATTCGTACCTATCCCGAACTAGAAAAATCCATCCATCACTGTATAGACGAAGCAGGAAAAGTAACAGATCGCGCCAGTCCTAAACTAGTACAAATTCGTCATAATTTAAAAGAAGTTAGGGATCGGATCTACCAGAAACTGCAAAATATTATGCAGCAAAAAGGAGGAGCGATCCAAGAACCTGTGATTACCCAACGGAGCGATCGCTTTGTAATTCCCGTAAAAGCAGGGCAAAAAGAACAAATTCCAGGCATTATTCACGATACTTCTGGCACAGGGGGAACTTTTTACATCGAACCTAACTCTGTCGTGCAGATGGGCAATAAACGCCGTCAATATTTACGACAAGAAGAGAGAGAAGAAGAAGCTATTTTTCGGCAGTTGACAGAAAAAGTGGCCGAGGTGGCCGAAGACTTAGAATATTTACTAGCGATCGCGACTGTTTTAGACTTAGCCACCGCTAGGGCCCGTTATAGTTTCTGGTTGGGAGGAAACGCCCCCAGGTTTATCGAAAATAAAGAAACCATCACCCTCAGAAGGTTACACCATCCCTTATTAGTCTGGCAGCAAAAACACGAACAAGGATCACCAGTTATTCCCATTAACGTACAAATTAACCCAGATATCCGGGTTATTGCCATCACTGGACCCAACACCGGAGGGAAAACTGTCACCCTCAAAACAGTTGGTTTAGCTGCTTTAATGGCCAAAGTCGGTTTATTTGTCCCGGCCAAAGAACCAGTTGAACTGCCTTGGTTTGGGAAAATATTAGCGGATATTGGGGATGAACAGTCCATAGAACAAAATTTATCCACTTTTTCCGGTCATATTCGTCGTATTGTTCGTATTTTAGAAGCATTAGATCCGGGAACAGTTACCAGTGAACAGTTACCAGTGAACAGTGAACAGTTACCAGTTACCAGTGAACAGTTACCAGTGAACAGTTACCAGGGAACAGTGTTATCTGAAACTCCCCCCACCCCCCACACTCCCCACACCCCCCACACCTCCCACACCCCCTACACCCCCCACACCACCCACACTCCCCAACCTTCCCTAATACTCCTCGACGAAGTAGGTGCCGGCACAGATCCGGCGGAAGGTAGCGCATTGGCGATCGCCTTATTACACCATTTGGCTGACAACGCACAGTTAACCATTGCCACCACCCATTACGGAGAATTAAAAGCCCTCAAATACGAAGATCCGCGCTTTGAGAACGCTTCGGTGGAATTTGATGATCGAAGCCTTTCCCCCACTTATCGGCTGTTGTGGGGCATTCCAGGGCGGTCTAATGCCCTAAGTATTGCTCAACGTCTGGGGTTGGATATTGATATTATTGATGAGGCCAAAACTCGCATTGGGGGACTTTCTCAAGATGTTAATGATGTTATTGCCGGTTTAGAAGCGCAGCGTAGACAGCAGGAAGAAAAGGCCCAAGAAGCACAGAAGTTATTACAACAAACTGAGAAGTTTTATACCGAAGTTACGGAAAAAGCTACTGCTTTGCAAGAAAGGGAAAAAGATTTAAAACGCCATCAAGAATTAGAAGTACAAAAAGCGATAGCTTCTGCTAAAAAAGAGATAGCTCAAGTTATTCGTAACTTACAGAAAGGTGATAAAACCAGTCAAAATGCTCAAAAAGCCACGGATGCTATATCTAATATTACTCAACGTCAGTTACCCAAAAAAGTTAAAACCAAGGTGAGTTATCAACCTAAAGTTGGGGAAAAAATTCGCCTCTCTAACTTAGGACAAACCGCCGAAGTATTAGCTGTTTCTAGTGACGATGAAGAGGTAATGGTACGGTTTGGTTTGATGAAAATGACTGTTTCTTTTGGGGATATTGAGTCATTAGATGGTCAAAAGGTAGAAACTAAGGTTAAGGAGAAAAAACAAGCAGTTAAACCACCACCCCAACCCAGTAAACCCAAAGACGTTCCCGTTATTCGTACTTCTAAAAATACCATTGATATTCGGGGGAGTCGTGTCGCTGAAGCAGAAGCAGACTTAGAAAATGCGATCGCTCAAGCTACAGACTCTGGGATATTATGGATTATTCATGGTAAAGGAACCGGTAAGTTACGTCAAGGGGTTCATGAGTTTTTGAAACGTCATCCTCAGATTGCTAGGTTTGAGTTAGCAGCGCAAAAAGAAGGGGGTTCCGGGGTAACATTAGCCTATTTTAAATGATATCCTCTACAGCAAAACTCAACAAAAAAATAAGGAAAATTAATTAGAGTTTGCTGAATAAAAGCACAACCATATTTATCATTAAATTTTATAAAAATACTTGACTTTTTCACATTTTATTGATACTTCTGAGCAGTTACTATTAAAATTTTCTCAATGAGGAGTGACCGAGACTTCTGCCTCCTGCCCCCTTTTGACCATGTCCTTAAAATACGCTCTCGCTGCTGTTACCGCAGTTAGCTTAACTAACTTGACTGCCCCTGCTCAAGCAGCCCTGGTTAATATTCCGTTAACTTTTAATTTCGCATTTGGTGACTCTACGACATCTTCTGGAACCGGTTTTGTTACCATTGATGATAGTAATCTAGCTCCGAATGTTCTTTTAGGTGGTCCTAATGATCTCAGTGGACTAGAAGGGTTTTCTGCTACCTTTACCGATTTAAGTTCCACCCCTTCTACTACTACTTTTGGTTTGTCAGATTTAGACAGTTGGAGTTATCGGACAGATGGTGCTGGTGATTTTTTGGATATTAACTTCTTTATGAATGAAGGCAGCACCAACGGTGACGGATATCGTTTAAACGGAGTTGACCCATTTGCTAGTGAGTTATCTGGTAACGGCCAGTCCACATTTTACCTTATAACCCCTGGAGAACCTGTTCCTGCATCAACTCCAGAACCCACAACCTTGATGGGATTATTATTAATAGGTGGTGCTGGTTTATTAGCAAAACGTAAAAAGTCCATCTAATAAAATTAATTCGTAAAGTAGGCGGTGTCGGCCTACTTTTTAACTAACTAGTTATTTAAACTATTTAAGTCTGTAAACTCAAATAAAGCAAGGGATAAATCATCTAATTGACTAGAAGATAATTCTTTTATTTGTTGTTCAGTTGCTAAAGAAAGATTACCTAATTTTAGATTAAGTTGACGTAAAATTAAAGTTTGTTTTCCCTCTATTTCTCCTTTCTTTTCTCTTTGTTCTCCTTCTGATTTTATTCTTTCTTCTGGAGTCAAATAACGTTCACCATTTTCATCGTACCAATATAACCATTCTCTTTCTATTCCTTGATAAAGTCCTATTTCTTTCCCTATTCCTAAATTTAATTCTGATAACCAGATCGGTTCACCTTGTAATAATTCATATTTTCCATTATTTAATTGATAAACTTCTAATCTGGGTTTTCTCTTCCGTAAAGGATTATAAATTACATAATATAAGACTCCCATTTCTGCATAAAAATCTTTCTTTTTAGTATATTCTTTTCTTCGTTTATGAGAAACTACTTCTAATACTAAAAGAGGAACCTTTTGTTCTTCCCATAACACATAAGATAACCGTAAATCTTCATCAATAATACGAGGAACCCCAACACTCAAAAAACCATCAGGAACAATAGCAGGTTGATAAGGATCATAATAAATACCCATATCCACCCCAAAATACCAATCTTGTCTTTCAGCCCAAATTAAGGCCAGAATATCTAATAAGACATGAGGAATTAAGTCTTGTAATTGATTATCTACAGGTGTATCATCAGAGTCCGGTAAATCTTCAGCAGAGGGAAGACAATGCTTAGGATTATAGTTTAATAACATGGCATTATTTTGAGTTATTTAAGTCTCGTAGGGGCTTAATAATATTAAGCCCGAAAAAAATTGTTTATGCAACAAACATTTTCTTAAAAAGGAATGGGATCATCAACGTCATCTGTGGGGGAAGTTGATGTTTGTGGTGACTCTTCCATATCGTAGTTATTTTGAGCAAAACTACTATCTTTCTGTTGAGATGATTTAGCAGTATCAATAGAGACTACATTACCAGTCGAAGAAGAACTAGCTATACCATCCACAGGATAAAAGCGAGAAATAACTAACTCGGCCCGTTTTTCCTTAAACCCTTCCTTCCGTTCAAAAGTATTCATGGATAAACGGCCTTCCAGAATTAAGCGATCGCCTTCTGTGCAAGTTTCTTTCATCTGTGTTGCTAAACCACCCCATCCCACTACTTTGAGGGTAGCAGGAGGATCTTCGCTTCGTCTGCCTTCAAACTCCACTAACATTTGTGCAACTTCTGTTTGATTATCTGAAGTGTAGCGTAATTCAGGATTCTGAATGACTTTCGCTATCAACACGCAACTATTCATTTATTTAATTTCCAAGATCAACGGTATTACTATTTTATCATTTTGCCCTGTTCTAACATCCCCACAAGCTCCAATTTTCAATCATAATAATAAAGAAAGCATTTAACGCAAGGAGCATTGATGATTAGTATTGATTTAGCTTTAAAATACACTCCCCTCCCTATTTCTGTACAACGCAAAGAAGTTGAAGATGCACAAGCACTTTATGATCAAATTGTCAATGCCATGAAATCAGGCACATCTCAGTTAATTGAGTTAACTTGTGAGAAACAAACAGAAAAAAAAGTTGCTGTAATGAGCGATCAAATCAGTGCTGTTATCCTATCACAAAAAGATGGTAGTGCAGCAGCAGGAAGAGTTCCTGGTTTCTTTGCTCTAGCTGACGCAGAATAGTACATAAACTAAAAGGCAAAGGAAAAAGAGATATTTATTATCTTCTTTCTTCCTAGTGCCTAAAAGCTTTAATAGCTGCACTTCCTACACTTCCCACACTCCCCTATTGCTCAAACCATGTTAGGATAGGGAATGAATTAAGGAGAGGTGGCAGAGTGGTCGAACGCGCCCGACTTGAAATCGGGTTTGGTTAATAGCCAACGTGGGTTCGAATCCCACCCTCTCCGCTTTTAGCGGTGAACAGTTTTCACTTATCAGTTATCACTATAATTCTAATATTTATGTTGTAGGGGTCAACGGCCGTTGACCCCTATTAAGATGTGTAGCTAGACTGTTACCTTAAGCAACTAAACTGCTTGGGGTTGACTTTGGGGTTGGAACTGGAAGAGAGAATAAACAACATTGCGACGGATATCGATCATCATCTCGAGGAACATTTCGTACCCTTCCTGTTTATATTCGATGAGAGGGTCTTTTTGTCCGTAACCTCGTAACCCAATAGACTCTCTTAGTGCATCCATTGATTGTAAATGTTCGCGCCATAAGGTATCTATTTGTTGCAAGATAAAGAAACGTTCTGCTTCTCGCATCAAACCAGCACGAACTTTATCCACTTGGTCTTCTTTAATATCATAAGCTTTACGAGCTTCTTCGTGGAGAAAGATTTTCATCTCTGGGACGGTCATATCTTCCATATCTTGAGCGGTCATATCTTCGAGGAGATAGACAAACTCTTTGACCTTACTAACTAAGTTTTCTACGTCCCATTCTTCCGGGGGTAACTCAGGGTTCACGTAAGCATCGACAATTTCATCCATTGTCTTCTCAGCGTATTGTAGCACTTGTTCTTTGAGGTCTAAACCTTCGAGTACCCGTCGACGTTCGGCATAAATGGCCCGTCTTTGGTTATTCATTACCTCGTCGTACTCAAATACCTGTTTACGGGTGTCATAGTAGAAGGTTTCTACTTTTTTCTGAGCCCCTTCTAGGGAACGGGTCAACATTTTGGACTCGATAGGCATATCTTCTTCAACGCGGAAAGCATTCATTAAGCCGGCCACGCGATCGCCCCCAAAAATTCTTAAGAGGTTATCTTCTAAACTGAGGAAAAATTTCGTTGATCCGGGGTCTCCTTGTCGTCCGGCCCTTCCCCGTAACTGGTTATCGATGCGACGGGACTCGTGACGTTCGGTAGCAATAACATGAAGTCCCCCTAAGTCGATCACTTCATCGTGTTCTTCGTCTGTAAATGCGTCGTATTCTTTGCGAATGGCTTTATAGACTTCTCGTAATTTTTCAATTACAGGATCGTCTGTGGGAGCATTTTCCGAGGCGATCGCAATTTTTTCTTCGGCTTCTAGTTCGGATAAGCTTTGCTGTCCATATTGATCCACGGCAAATTTTACGGCTGCTTTGATCAGGTTTTCAGTTTCTGGGGAGAGTTGGGTGGGAAAAATATCGGCTGATGGTTGCCATTTTTTCTTTTTACTATCCTTACCAAAGCCTTGAGGACGACGACTACCATTACCTCCTGTTGCTGCTGCCATTAGGTTATCATCTTCTGGCA
>JBFRWO010000353.1:0-6515 GCA_051439625.1 Crocosphaera sp.
CAACAGTCTTTCCTTTAAGAGATAAAGAAGTTCCCATAATTTTATCAACTAGAGTTAATGTGCCACAATAATAAGCCTTTTGATCATCAAAATGATGTCGCCAATGATAAGGACGATTCACAAACCAAGGGTCAGGAAGTGTGGTAAAATTACCAGGACGGTGAGTAATATCGGTCAACTCGTCGACGTAGGGAACTCCTGCACCTCTGGCGATCGCCCCACCTAAAAAAGTCAAGGTATAAATAGACCCAGACCAAGCCAACCAACCATAAGAGACGTTATAGTAGTAACAGATGATCCCAGGAATTAAGCTTAAAGTGAGCATCACCAAAGCCTCTGGAACATCATTATACCAATGTGCTTTACGGTAAATTTCTTCGCTGATGGGAGTCAAGTCTGGACGAAACACCTTATGATGCCAACCATGAAGACGGTATAATGGTTGCCAATAATGAGAAAGGACATGATAACAGTCTCGGACAATCTCTACCCAAACAACGGTACTAACAACAAGGATAAGAGCGATAATTAGATTATTTACCATAAATCAACTAATTTTAGGTTTTTTCTTCACAAAATAAATTATAAGCCATAATCATTGCTGACCAAAGATAATGATAGGATTATGGGCCAATTTGGGAACACTGGAAAATAGAGGGGTGATCCCGATCAATGAGCAATCTGTTACAAATTGTTGATTTTTCGTAACAACCTGTTACATTAAAAGACAAACTTGTGAAAAAATACGGAAAATTTCCATGACCAACACACCTCCATCTATCCAAGAAAATACTGCTGAAACCCCTAAAACTGAACCTCAACCCAGTTACACAAAACTAGCGATGCGTAATATGGTTCGCAAGGGAGGACTATCTCTGAAGCACTTTTTTCTCACCACCGTAGGACTTTTAGCTTTCTTAATAGGCATTTCTTATTTAACCCGCTAGTATAAACAGGATGATAGCTGTTGAAACTTCAAATCTCGTGATCGAGCTAAATATTCAAGACGTTTTCTGGGTTAATTCGCAGCAAAGGGCAATACCTGACCCTATTTCCCCTCAAATCTGGAAAAATTGGTTTCAAACATGGTGTAGAAACCTGGGTTTTGAGCTACCCGTTGCCTCTAATTATGAATTAACCCTAAGATTAACGGGAAATCAAGAAATTCAAAGCTTAAACTCCCAATATCGTCAGAAAGATAAACCCACCGATGTGCTGGCCTTTGCTACCCTAGAGTGGGATTTTCCTAAGATTACTCCATCAGAAGACTTCTTAGAACCTCTATATCTTGGAGATATTGTCATTTCCGTGGAAACCGCAGACAAACAAGCACAAACACAAGGCCACACCCTCAAACGGGAACTCGCTTGGTTAGCTGCTCACGGACTCCTGCATCTGTTGGGATGGGACCACCCAGATGAACCAAGTTTAGAAGAGATGCTCCAAGAACAAGAAACATTATTAAGATTAGTCGGTCTTTAAATGGAAAATTGCTAAACTATATGTTCTAATTGAACAGACTTCGTAAAAATATTTAATTATTCTGTACCCAATTTAGTAAAACTTAAAATTATGAAAGCCGATTTTAACATGAGTCAACCCCCTGCTACACCCTTCTTTCCCAGTGCAGCAGCCTTAACAGAGTCCCATCTTGCCAAGTATTCCTCAGAAGAAAGCCCCACAGAGATCAGAAAAAAATCTGCTTGGCACATTGCCCCTAATCTATTTTCCAGCTTTAAATATGCTTGGGCCGGAATTTCTTACGCTTTCATAACACAACGTAATTTCCGCATTCATACGGCCATGACAGTCACTGCTCTCAGTATTGGACTATTACTCCACATCAATGGTCTAGGAATGGCCATAGTTGCCTTAACTTGTGCTTTGGTTATGGTCTTAGAATTAGTGAATACAGCTTTAGAATCAGTGGTTGATTTAACCGTCGGTCAGTCTTATCATGAATTAGCGAAAATTGCTAAAGACTGCGCTGCCGGTGCAGTGATGATTTCGGCCTTAGCTGCTTTATTGGTAGCAAGTTTCATTATTGCTCCCCCCTTAGTAGCCATTGTCTTCCCTTTCTAAACCGAAAAAAGCGATCGCATTTAAACCAATCATCGAGGAGATAAGCATTGATTCTCGTTATCGATAATTACGATAGTTTTACCTATAACTTGGTTCAATATTTAGGAGAATTAGGCTTTAAATGGCCTGTTGCTGAACATATCCAAGTCTACCGTAATGACAAAATCGATCTCCCTAAAGTTCGTCATCTTAACCCCGATGGCATTGTTATTTCTCCAGGGCCAGGCCGCCCCGAAGACTCAGGAGTATCTTTAACCCTACTCCAAGAACTTGGGCCAACCGTTCCTATGTTAGGGGTGTGTTTAGGCCATCAAAGTATGGGGCAAGTGTTTGGGGGAAAGGTTATTTCTGCGCCTATTTTAATGCACGGCAAAACTTCCCCTATTTATCACAATAATCAAGGAGTATTTCAAGGGTTAGATAATCCTTTTGAAGCCACCCGTTACCATAGTTTAGTGGTGGAACGAGAAACCCTTCCTGATATCCTAGAAATTACCGCTTGGACCGAAGACGGAACTATTATGGGACTCCAACATAAAGACTATCCGCACCTTCAAGGGGTACAATTTCATCCAGAAAGTATCTTAACCACATCAGGAAAATCCCTGTTAGAGAACTTTCTTAAGCTATTAAACCCGCAATAAATTCTATTTTTAAGATTAATCATGAAACGGCGACAATTTATGCGTTATGCTGGGGCGAGTGCCATAGCAGCCACTGGGATGTCTGTAACCTCTCGTTTTCAAGCGGTTTCAGCCCAAAGTAAAGATTCTTTATTGATTCAATATTTAGGTCATACCGCCTTCTTATTCACTGGTGGAGGTATGAGAATTTTAGCTAACCCTTTTCGGGCGATCGGTTGTACGGCCGGTTATCGTTTACCCCAGGTTGAAGCTGATCTGGTGATTATTAGTAGCCAAATGTGGGACGAAGGGGCGGCCGAAAATTTACCAGGAAATCCCAAAGTATTGTATGAACCAGGGGTTTACGAAATTAATGGTTTTCGACTTCAGGGGGTTGGTATTGCCCATGATCGCGAGGGGGGTAAACGTTTTGGTACTAATGTGGCTTGGCGTTGGACTCAAGGAGGTATCCGTGTGGTACATTTGGGGGGTGCTGCCGGCCCGATTGATATTGAACGTAAAATTTTGTTAGGTAGTCCAGATGTGGCTTTAATTCCTGTTGGGGGTGGTCCGAAAGCCTATAATGCGACGGAGGGAAAACAAGCAATGGAAACGTTGCGCCCTAAAGTGATGATTCCTACTCATTATCGCACGTCAGCGGCCGATGAGGAAACTTGTGATATTGATCCCTTAGCTGGTTTTTTGGAATTGGTTGAAGACATGAATATTAAGCAGGTTAATAATAATCAAATGCGCTTGAGATTTGAAGATTTACCCAAAGAAGGGACTTTAATTCGGGTCTTGAATTATAAACCAGCTTTAAAAGCTTAGATAATGGATAATGGATAATGGATAATGGATAATTACCTCTTCTGTTAATGCAAGAGGTTTAAAAAAAGGGAAATGGCTCTTTTTTGTCTAGTTCAGGAGAGGTTTCCGATCTAATTATCCATTAATAAAAAATAGCGTTGATCTGTATGAAAGATTATTTTTTAGCTAATAAGTTAACCAAGATACTATCAACTGGACTCTGTTTTAGCTTAGGATTATTTCCTCTTTGGGGAGATAATATACCTGTTTATGGTGCAGAAAGGGTTGTTTTTTCTCTTTCTGTATTGGGAGATTTTTCCGTATCTGTGGATTCTTTAGAAGCATTTGCCAAAGAAGGTAAAATTAATCGAGATTTTGCTTTATATGCTAATAATTTAGATGCGAAAACTTTGGAGAATTTGCGTCAAGTTTTGAATCAAAGGTTTGATGCTGACCCCGTTATGGTTTCTCGTTTATTACGACGAGGAATAGGGGAAGCATTACTAAAACGTATGGGAAAACTGGTCCAAATGGAGGGGAATGTTAATGGTTTTTATGGACTCCGTTCCGCTTTAGTTTTAGCAGCATTTGATCAATCTGAAGGACTAACATTAATTAATGTTATGCGGTATTTTCCTCGGCGAGATATTCGCATTAACACGGACTTACTATTTGATTTAGCTAAAGAATTTGCTACTTTATTTGAGTATGGAGATGCTACCGTAGAAGCGATCGCTCAACAAGGAAAATTAGAAGCAGCTAATGAGGAACAAATAAATCAAGAAATATTACCTGATTTAGCTGAAACGGGGGACATAGAAGTTATAAAAACCTCTCGAAAGTTTGAAATTAATAAGATTAGACAAACTCCTTTAGGACTATCTCCTTCCTATTCTCTAAATGTGGATTTTTATCTACCTAAAAATCTGGAAAAACCTGCCCCTTTAGTAATTATTAGTCATGGGTTTGGTTCTTATCCTGATAATTATCAAATTGCTCAACATTTAGCTTCTTATGGTTTTGCCGTTGCTATTCCTCAACATTTAGGTAGTGATTTAGCTTATCGAGAAAGTTTTTTACAGGGAGATATACGCATTGATATTAGTCCTTTTGAATATATTAGTCGTCCTTCTGATATTAGGTCATTATTAGATGAGATTGAAAATTTAGTTAAAACTGATTCGCAGTGGAGTCAACAAATTGATCTAGATAAAATTGGTGTTTTAGGACATTCTTTAGGGGGCGTAACCGCCTTAAGTTTGGCAGGGGCAACTATCAATCTGCCACGACTAAAAGAAACTTGTCAAGACACAAATTTAATTCTTAATCCTGCGGGTTTATTACAATGTCGTGCTGATTATTTACCTCCTGGTAACTATAATTTTAAAGATCCTAGAATCAAGACTGTGATAGCATTACATCCTTTGAGTAGTGTAATTTTTGGACCTGAAGGTATGGGTAAAATTGATATTCCTATTTTAATGGTTGCAGGAAGTAAGGATCTGGTTTCGCCCACCATTCAAGAACAAATACATCCCTTTGTTTGGATAAAAAGTCCTCAAAAATATCTATCCTTATTAGTACCAGGAACTCATTTTTCTACTATCTTACAACCCGATACCCAAGGAGTGGAAACTTTACCAGAATTCTTGTTAGGAAATAATGCGGATTTAGGCCGACCTTATTTTAATAGTTTAGCAGTGGCTTTCTTTAAAGTATATTTAAGTGAAGATGATCAATATAGTCCTTATCTAAGCAGTTCTTACCATCAACAAATTAGTCAAGAAAGACTTAAAGTTCACCTCATTAAAAATCTTACGCCTCAACAATTACAAGCTGCTTATGACGGGAAACCACCCACTCCTATTATTCCTAAAACTGTGGTTGCTTCTCAACAAGAATCCCAAGAAACTATTTTAGAAGAAATTAAGAGAACGGGAATTATTAAAGTAGGACTAAGATTAGATACACCTCCCTTTGGTTATTTAGATGAACAGGGAAATTATACAGGTTACTGTGGCGATTTTATTCGAGAATTTAGCCAATATTTACAAAACAAATATAATGTTCAATTATCGGTAGACGTTATTACAATTCCTTCAACAGAACAAACGAGATTTAATTTAGTTAAGGATAACATTGTTCATCTGGAATGTGGTCCTAATACCATTGATAATAATATTGATGGAGTTAGCTTTTCTAATATATTTTTTATTAGTGGAACTCAATTTTTTGTCAAAAAAGACAATCCAATTAATATTAGGAGTGCTGGACAATTAGAAGGCAAAAAGATTGGCGTATTAAGAAATACAACAACAGAAAGATTTATCCAAGAAAAATACAAGCAAACAGAAATTATTTATTTTGAAGGAAATAATGCTTCTAGTGAAGGGATAGAAAAAGTTATGAATGACCAAATTGATTTATTTGCTGACGATGGTATTTTATTACTAGGGAAAATGAAACAAGAAAATTTAAGCTTAGATAACTATAAAATTATCCCAAACCGTCCCCTAACTTGTGAATTTTATGGCATGATTTTGCCCGAAAATGATCAGGAATGGTTAGGAATAGTTAATGAATTTATTAGTAGCAAAAATACTCAACCGATTTGGAATAAATGGTTTAATGAACTGGTTCCTTATGTTTTGCTAGACTTAGATTATTGCGTTAATAAGACCAATTAATAACTAAAATATTTGCTACCACAACAGTATAAAGAATATCTGGGCAATTTGAAACATTCCACTAACTTTGTCGTCGTCAGGGAACATATTCCCGTTTTAAGAGTCTTTAGTTAAATAAGACAAAATTAAACAAGCTTATCAATATAGTCAGAAAAGTCGATTGTTGTCCAGCTGCTGAATTAGCTAGTATGGATTGGGAAGAGAAGCGATCGCCTTTATTAGATTCGTATGAAAGGATAAAATCAACAAAAAACTAACAACTTTCGTTTATTTGAGATTTATGTTTGAATTTTTGAAAAATAAAGTCCTACAC
>JBFRWO010000354.1:0-11526 GCA_051439625.1 Crocosphaera sp.
GGTTATGTTAACCTATTGATGACCTTCATCGCTTTAATTCACAGTTTAGTCGCTTTGGTGGATACATGGGAGAAACCAACTACTTATTTATCCTTTTCTTGGCTTCATGCTGTTGATTTAAACATCAATTTTGATATCGAAATTTCTACCATTACCATTGCAGCATTAGTATTAATTACTGGACTTAATTTCTTGGTTCAAGTTTATGCTATTGCCTATATGGAGATGGACTGGGGATGGGCAAGATTTTACTCTTTACTAGCTCTTTTTGAAGCAGGAATGACAACACTTGTGTTGTGTAATTCCCTATTTTTTAGTTACGTTATCCTGGAAATTCTCACATTAGCTACTTATTTGTTGATTGGTTTATGGTTCAATCAATCATTAGTAGTAACTGGGGCCAGAGATGCTTTTTTAACCAAACGAGTAGGAGACTTGATCTTACTAATGGGAGTAGTGGCCTTGTTACCTTTAGCTGGTACTTGGAATTATAACGAGTTGGCTATCTGGGCTGAAACTGCTGATCTTAGCCCTACTACGGCAACATTACTCTGTTTAGCTTTAATAGCTGGTCCTCTGGCTAAATGCGCTCAATTTCCTCTACATTTATGGTTAGATGAAGCTATGGAAGGACCGATGCCAGCTACCATCCTCCGTAACACAATTGTAGTATCTGTCGGTGCTTGGGTATTGATTAAAATACAACCGGTGTTAGCCTTATCCGATATCACATCTACAGTTATGATTTGGGTGGGAGCAGTAACCGCTATTGGTGCCAGTTTAATCGCTATTGCTCAAATTGATGTTAAGCGATCGCTGTCTTATTCGGTGAGTGCATACATGGGTTTAGTTTTCATAGCTGTGGGGACCCAACAGGATGCAACCGCGTTAAAATTATTGTTGACATATACCGTGGCCATGTCTTTATTGGTGATGAGTGTTGGTGGTGTGGTATTAAACAACATTACCCAAGATTTAACCCAATACGGTGGTTTATGGTCTCGTCGTCCCATTTCTGGCCTATGTTTTCTAGTAGGGTTAGCCTCACTGGTTGGTTTTCCTCCTCTGGGCAGTTTTTGGGTGTTAATAGAAATGGCGGATCATCTCTGGTTAACTAACCCTATCTTAGTGATTGTCATGTTGTTGGTTAACGGGTTAACTGCGTTTAGTCTCACCCGTGAGTTTAGCCTCATTTTCGGCGGAAAACCCAAACAAATGACCGTGCGATCGCCAGAAGGTTTATGGGCGTTAGTCTTACCCATGATGGTAACGATGGGGTTTGCCCTGCACGTCCCTATTTTATTATATAAATGGCAGTTATTCCCAGCATGGGAAGCATTGAGTGTTACAGTAGCCGGCTCATTTACTATTACGACATTAATAGGTGCCGGAACTGCAGCTTATATCTATCTCAACGAAGATATTTCCAAACCTATTCAACTACCTTCTAAAGCATTACAAGACTTTTTCACTTACGATCTTTATACAGCCGATTTTTATCGTGTCACAATTGTCTTTGTTGTAGGTTTAATTTCTCAAATTATCTATTGGTTTGATCGCTATTTAGTAGATGGAGTAATTAACTTAGTTGGCTTAGCCACTATCTTCGGTGGAGAAACCTTAAAATATAATGCTTCCGGTCAAACTCAATTTTACTTTCTGTCAATTTTTCTAGGAGTTTTTCTCTTTGTTGGCATGATTTTTTCCAATTTCATTTTTTAACAACCTGAAGTTTATATCATCATTGAATTAGGATAAAAAATGCTCAGTTTTTTACTTTGGTTTCCCATATTAGGGTCAATTTTTGTTGGTTTTATTCCAGGAAAATTAGACTCTTTTCGCTTAAGACAAATTACCACAATCTTCGCTTTAATTATCTTTGGGGCTACTATTTGGTTATTAACTCAGTTTAATTTGAGTGATCCTGGGTTTCAATTTTCTGAATATTTACCCTGGTCTGATTTTATTGGCTTAAGCTATAGTTTAGCGGTTGACGGCTTATCTTTACCCCTAATTGCTTTAAATAGTCTCTTGACAATAATTGCAATTTATAGTATTGGGGAAAATGTCGAACGACCTCGTTTATATTATGCCCTGACCCTGTTAATCAATGCAGGAATTACAGGAGCATTAGCAGCGCAAAATCTCTTATTATTCGTCATTTTTTACGAACTGGAATTAATTCCTTTTTACCTCATGATTGCAATTTGGGGAGGGGAAAAAAGAGGTTATGCTTCGACTAAATTCTTACTCTATACAGCAGTTTCTGGACTGTTAGTTTTAGCAGCATTTTTAGGCATTGGTTTACTCAATGGTGCCAGCAGTTTTGACTATAACATTATCACCACAGAAGGCTTAGAATTAAACATCAAACTGATACTATTAACCGTCCTTTTAATCGGGTTTGGGATCAAAATTCCCCTAGTTCCTTTGCATACATGGCTACCTGATGCTTATACAGAAGCATCTCCTGCTGTAACCCTATTATTAGGAGGTATTTTGGCAAAATTAGGAACTTATGGCTTAATTCGCTTCGGTTTGCAGTTATTCCCTGATGCTTGGGCTATTGTTTCTCCAGGATTAGCTATTATTGGAACAGTAAGCGTCTTGTATGGGGCCTTAAGTGCGATCGCTCAAAAAGACATTAAACGCATGGTTGCCTACAGTTCCATCGGTCACATGGGTTATATTTTAGTAGCAGCCGCCGCAGGGACTCAATTAAGCATTTTAGGGGCAGTAGCGCAAATGGTTAGTCACGGCTTAATTTTAGCCCTGTTGTTCCATTTAGTGGGTATTGTGGAGAGGAAAGTGGGAACCCGTGACTTAGATGTACTCAACGGGTTAATGAACCCAATACGAGGTTTACCCCTTACCAGCGCGTTGTTAATCACCGCAGGTATGGCCAGTGCAGGAATTCCAGGTTTAGTGGGATTCATTGGTGAATTTATCGTATTTCAAGGCAGTTTTGCAACCTTTCCTATTCCAACCATACTCTGTATCATTGCTTCGGGTTTAACCGCCGTTTACTTCGTCATTTTACTTAATAGCACTTGTTTCGGCAAATTAGACAATAAACAGGCATATTATCCCAAAGTTTTACCATCTGAGACCATTCCCGCCCTTGTTCTCACCCTTATTATTATAGTTCTCGGTGTACAACCCAACTGGTTACTAAAATGGATCGAACCTACTACAGATTTATTGGCCGTTAATGTTAATAAAATTGAACAGGTTGCTGTTAACAGTGAACAGTGAACAGTGAACAGTAACCACTCAATTTGACTGATAACTGATAACTGATAACCGATAACTAACATTTACCATGACACAAACAACCCTTAATCCTACTGTAAAATTACCCCCATCAAACCATCACTTTGCTGATATTATCCATCGCTTAGAAGCAGGGGGTTCAATGTTACCAGATAACCCAGAAAACTTAATGCAAATTATCGGTATTTATAAAGCTTATGCTGTGCCGATGGACTTCTATTGGCGAGACTTATTATATATTGCCGAAAGAGTATTTTTAGAACCCCTTCCCTTCTTTAAATATTTCTTACCCAAAGAATATTTAGATTTACATAATCACTATGCTGGTGAAGATGCAGACTTAAGAGTTTGGCGAGGAAGAGCAAGCGCACACCCCGAACTTTTGGAGTTTATGGAGAAGGGAAAAACCCAAAAAATGCCCAAGCTTTTCCATCATTTGTGGCACGATCGCATTAACATGGAATTCGCTGAAGAGTGTATGAGATCAATGTTATGGCATGGTCGAGATATGGGTTTTGGAAAGTTTGACGCTTACTTAGATACAGAAGAATATAAAGCTAATGCAGACAAGGCTATTAAAGCTTATTTTAAGAACAATCCTGCTATGTTAGCCTTGTATAAACTCTTCCCAGAAATGTTTATTGAACAAGTTAGACAGTTATCTTATTATTCCAATTTAGGACTGTTTTGGGAAGTTATGGCCCCTGTCTTTTTCGAGATGTCTGATATTTACGATGAAGGCGGATTTAAAGGGGTTCCTGATGCGATGAACTTCTTAATTAATGGTATTTTTGCTGTTGCTGGCCGTCCTATTTATCATCATGTTTATATTGGTGATGAATGTTACGAAATCATCCCCAAATCCAAAGGTTTTACCTGGCTTTATGAAGCAGCTTTACCCTACGTTGAAGCGGTATTTTATCGCACTTCACCCTTTAGGGGAACCAAGTCTTATAACGCCCAAGCACAACAAGTTCCCGACGATCAAAAAGACTTCCATTATGGCATTTTATACGCCGATGTTTTCCCTGTAGGAACTGCTGGTATTCCCCCCACATTATTAATGGATGATATGTATCACTTTTTGCCAGATTATCTCACAGAATACTATCAAAAAAATTGTCGTGGGGAAGGTGATATGTTGATTCAATTAGGGATTACTTTTCAGCGTTCCATGTACAATGTAACTTCTGCTGTTATTCAAGCATTACGGCAAGCTTTGTTATATCCCTTAGACGATGAAAACCCCAAACATTTATTAAAAAATCGTCAATTTTTTGAGTCACAAATGGATAGATTTTTGCGTCCAGAAGCTCGTTTAAGAGACATTCAAAGTCAATCTTACCGTTAATCAAAAAAAGTAGCAATAATTGAAAGTAATAACCATGATAGTTAGGACGTTTAGTAGATTCGGAGTTACTCAAAATGATAACTATGAATATGAAAAATGTCCTAACTGATTTTTTATATAGAAAATAGAAGTAGATTGGGTCTAATTTTGGAAAATGATATAATTAATTAAGAGTAAGAATTAAGAAAAAATTTCTTTATGACCACTACAGCAGATGATGTCTGGCGGTTATTAGCTGAGTTAACTGCCGCCCAAAAAGAAACAGAGCGATTTATCAAGGAACAAGCTGAAGAAACAGCCAGAATTCGCCAAGAAACAGAGCGAGCTATCAAGGAACGTGCTGAAGAAATAGCCCTAATTCGCGAAGAAACTGAACAGATGCGTCAAAAAACTGAACAGATTCGTCAAGAAACTGATCGTAAAATGCAAGAAACTGCTCGTCAAATTAAAGAGGTTAACAAACAAATTGGCAATCTTGGGGGAAAATGGAGACGTTTTGTAGAAAATATGGTAGCCCCTGCTTGTGAAACTATCTTTTTAAGTCGAGGAATTCCTGTTCACCAAGTAAGTCAAAGAGTCAAAAAAAGATTAAATAACCAAACCTTAGAAATTGACGTTTTAGTAAGCAATGAAAATCACGTTTTAGTAGTAGAAGTAAAAAGTAGTTTAGGAGTAGATAACGTCAAAGAATTAATCGAAGATTTACAAGAATTTAAACAATTTTTTCCTGAATATAATCAAAAACAATTATACGGAGCAGTAGCAGGAATTGAAATAGAAGAAGGAGCAGATAAATATGCCTATCGTCAAGGTTTATTTGTCCTAGCACAATCAGGAGAAACCGTTAATATTATTAATAATGAGCAATTCCAACCCAAAGCTTGGTAAACATCAACTGATTACAATAAGATAAAAATAAGCCTTGATGTTGACTAAATTTATGATTCTATGTTCATTTATATCGTAGAGTTCAAGGGTCGTTGACCAGTTTTTAATTAAAAATTAATTGAGCGATTTTTGAATTATTAATTAATAATTTTAAATTGGAGCAAAGCCACTGACCCCTACCCAAATGTGTGGTCAGACTGTTAGGAGATTTTCAAAAAAATGATACAATGCGATCGACCATCTCTAGGAAAATCGAACAAAAGCAGCGGCCATGACAAGCGATCGCCTCATTTTTCGTCAAGACGTTCTCGGTTCTCGTCGCTTCAGTAATTACTGGTGGGCGGCAGTTTCCTCTATTGGCGGTATTGGCTTCCTTTTAGCAGGAATTTCGAGTTATTTACAAACCAATCTACTCATTGTCAGTGATACCTCCTCCTTGCAATTTATCCCTCAAGGAGTTGCCCTACTGTTCTATGGAATAGCCGGTTCTCTGTTGGCATTTTATCAATGGTTTATGGTCATTTTGAATGTTGGGGGAGGTTACAACGAATTCAATAAAGAAACCAATAAAGTAACCATTTTTCGCTGGGGTTTTCCTGGCAAAAATCGTCGAGTTGAATTGATTTGTCCCCTAGAAGATGTACAAGCAGTCAAAGCAGACATCCAAGAAGGGTTAAATACCAAACGGAAACTCTACCTACGAGTTAAACAAAAACGAGACGTTCCCCTAACCCGTGTCGGCCAACCTCTGTCCCTCTCTCAACTAGAAAACGAAGGAGCCGAGTTAGCGAGTTTTTTAGGAGTTCCCCTGGAAGGATTGTAAAAGGAACTTGAGCAACCGAAAAACTGATCACTGATCACCGATAACGGAGAAAATATCTATGAGAAACCTGAAACAACGCTGGTTAAACCTTTTAACCTGTCTGATACTGGTCTCCGGGTTGATAATAACTGGGTGTTCTGATGCTCCTAGCAACTCTGAGACCCTCACCAGTCCGAATAGCAATCAAAATCAACAAGTGAGTCAATTAAACATGGATAATTATCCCAGATTAGAAGGTAACGCTGTAGTAGAAATGACCATCAAGGGGTCTCCAGTTACCATCGAAATAAAAGGAGAAGATGCACCCATTACCGCCGGCAACTTTGTGGATCTCGTGGAAAGAGGTTTTTACAATGGTTTAACCTTCCATCGTGTGGTTAAAGAACCCACCCCGTTTGTTGCTCAAGGAGGAGATCCCAACGGTACAGGAACCGGTGGTTTTATCGATCCTGAAACTAGACAAGAACGACGCATCCCCTTAGAAATTAAGCTAGAAGGGGACGAACAACCCACTTATAGCAAAGCATTGGGTCAACAGGGAACTCGTACTGCTATGTCTCAACCTGTGGTGCTTAAGCACGAACGGGGAGCAGTTGCTATGGCCCGTTCTGGAATGCCAGACTCAGCTTCCTCTCAATTCTATTTTGCCTTATCAGATTTAGAATTTCTCAATGGAGACTATGCAGTATTTGGTAAAGTTACTCAAGGAATGGAAGTAGTTGATGGTATTACACAAGGAGATCGTATTGACACAGCTAAAGTAGTGTCCGGGTTAGAAAATTTGAAGAAATAATAACAAATATTTCTTAACCAAATAATAACGCTCTCGATGATAATTTAAGCTAAAATCGAGAGCAGTTATTGTTATATATATCTGCATAAATATTTAGAACTATGGCACAGGCAAAAGTCAAAGAAGACAAGATCAATCTCAAAGATCCTCAATATTATTTTAATCGTGAATTGAGTTGGTTAGAATTCAATCATCGTGTATTAAACGAAGCATTAGATAATCGGACTCCTTTGTTAGAAAGACTGAAGTTTTCTGCCATTTTTAGTTCTAATTTAGACGAGTTTTTTATGGTTAGGGTAGCCGTATTAAAGCAACAACTGAAAGCCGGTGTTACTAAATTAACCCCCGATGGAAGAACCCCTTTACAACAATTAAATGCCATTAGCGAGCGCCTTCGTTCTTTAGTCAAAGAACAAGATCATCTTTTTGAATATACTTTAAGAAATTTATTAATTAATCAAGGAATTTATTTAATTAATTATGTAGATTTAGATCAAGAACAAAGGAATTATTTACATCAGTATTTTGACGAGAATATTTTTCCTGCTTTAACCCCATTAGCGGTAGATCCTTCTCACCCTTTCCCCTATATTTCTAATCTTAGTTTAAACTTAGGGGTAGTGGTACGTGATCCTGATACAGAAGAAGAACATTTTGCTAGGGTAAAAGTCCCTGGAGTATTGCCTCGTTTTGTGGTACTTCCCCCAGAATTAAGACATCAAGAAGACGAACAAACAGCTATTTGGACTGGAGTTCCTTTAGAACAAGTTATTGCTCATAATCTTGAGGCATTATTTCCTGGTATGATTGTGCAAGAATGTCACGCTTTTCGGGTGACAAGAAATGCAGATTTATCCGTAGAAGAAGACGAAGCAGATGATTTACTTTTGGCAATTGAACAAGAGGTAAGAAAACGTCATATTGGTAAGTCTGCGGTACGTTTAGAAATTCATGCAGCGACCCCCGAAGGAATCAGAAATCAACTGATGGAAGATTTAGAATTAGAGGAAATTGATGTCTATGATATCGAAGGATTATTAGGGTTAAAAGACCTATTTTATTTTATGTCTCTTCCTTGTCCAGAGTTGAAAGATGAACCTTGGAGTGCAGTTATTCCTCCTGCGTTACAACGGATAAAAGAGGTTGTTGACGGTAACGATGACGGTAAAATTCAACAGGAAGGAGAAGATGTATTTTCTCTGATTCGTCAAGGGGATATATTAGTTCATCATCCCTATCAATCTTTTAGTGCTTCTGTGCAACAATTTATTACTCAAGCAGCTTATGATCCCGATGTTTTAACTATTAAAATGACTCTTTATAGAACGTCTGGAGATTCACCCATTGTTAATGCTTTAATTGCTGCTGCTGCTAATGGCAAACAAGTGGCTGCTTTAGTGGAATTAAAAGCCAGATTTGACGAAGAAAATAACATTATTTGGGCCCGTCGTTTAGAGCAATCAGGGGTTCATGTTGTTTATGGTTTAGTGGGATTAAAAACCCATACAAAAATTATTTTAATTGTTCGTAAAGAAGGGCAGAAAATTCGTCGTTATGTTCATATTGGGACAGGTAATTATAATCCCAAAACTGCTAAATTATACACAGATTTAGGTCTATTAAGTTGTCGAGAAGAACTAGGGGCAGATTTAACGGACTTATTCAACTTTTTAACTGGATATTCTCGGCAAAAATCCTATCGAAAATTATTAGTTGCACCCGTTAATATGCGCGATCGCATGGTTTCGATGATTAATCGAGAAGCGGAACATTGTCGCAATGGAGGGAGTGGTCGTATTGTAGCAAAAATGAATTCTTTAGTCGATCCACAAATGATTGCAACCCTTTATAAAGCTTCCCAAGCAGGAGTTAAAATTGATTTAATTGTCCGAGGAATTTGTTGTTTAAAACCTGGGATGAAAGGGGTTAGTGATAATATTAATGTGATTAGTATTATTGGTCGTTTCTTGGAACATTCACGTATTTTTTACTTCCATAATCGAGGAGATGAAGGAATTTATATTGGTAGTGCAGATTGGATGACTCGTAATCTTTCTCGTCGGGTTGAAGCTATTACTCCTGTAGAAAATCCGAAAATTGCTCAACAATTACAAGAAATTTTGGGGATAATGTTAGCCGATAATCGTCAAGCGTGGGAATTACAATCCGATGGTAGTTATATTCAACGTCAACCCCAAAGCAAAGAACATGAACAAAGTTCCCAAAAAACCTTTATGGAAATGGCCTTGCAATCGATTAAAGAATCGGTTTAGGAAATAATTTATAAAAAGCGATCGCTTTTTATTTTTGTTGTCCTATAATGAAAGTTGAAAGCGATTGCTACTGGAAAATGATTACTTCTATTTCCCCTCAAAGTCTAGATAATGATATTGTTCAATTGCAACCCGCAACCTGGTCAGATTACTTGACTTATCGAGATGATGAAACACAAGATGCGCTAAAACTCTTTTTTGATAAAAATTATTTATTAATAGAAATGGGACGGGAAGGAATTAACCATTCTCAATTTTGCGAGTTACTGACGATGATGCTAGGATTTTGGTTTTCACATCATCCAGAAGAAAAATTCAGCTTATTAAATCGTTGTCAACTAGAAAAACCGAAAACACAAGCGGCCGCACCTGATTTAGTGTTATATTTAGGCGATGATTATCCTACTTGGCAAATAGGAGAAAGACGCTATATTAACTTAGCAGAATTCAGAGTACCTGATTTAGTAGGAGAAGTGGGTGATACGACTCTTGCAAAAGACTTAGATGAGAAAAAACATCTTTATGCACAATTAGGTATTCGAGAATATTGGGTCATTGATGTGCGAGGAAAACGAGTTATTACTTTTATTTTAGCAGACAATGGAATTTATCAAGAAGTTGATATTTCTGAAGCTTTAAACGGACTTAAAATATCATTGATAAATCAGACTTTACAACGCTTAGAAACGGAAACAAATGGGATGGCAGCAATTTGGTTTTCTCAACAAGTTGCGACTCTTTTAAAAGATGATTCAGTTTAGCTGATTAGATTGACTTTACTTTTAGAAATCATCAAAAATATCCAATTGTTCGATTAATTCTTGTTTATTTTGACTATTTTTAATAGGGTTAACTTGAGTAATTCCTTCTCGTAATCCTAAAGCAATTTTACTATGTTTTTCTATTTGATTCATCACTTGTTTTGCTCGACTAATAACAGAAGTTGGTAAACCGGCTAATCTTCCTGCTTCAATACCATAAGATTTATCGGCCCCTCCTGGTCTAACTTGATGTAAAAAAACAATTTCATGGGGTAATTCTTGCACAGTAACTTGATAATTAGCTACATTAGTAAGAATAGAAGCAAGTTCGTTTAATTCATGATAATGGGTAGCAAAAATTGTCCTTCCTTGTATTTCTGTAGCTAGATATTCTGCTACGGACCAAGCAATAGAAAGTCCATCAAAAGTTGCCGTTCCCCGTCCAATTTCATCTAATAAAATTAAGGATTTTTCGGTAGCATGATTTAAAATATTGGCTGTTTCGTTCATTTCTACCATAAAAGTTGACTGTCCTGTGGCTAAATCATCTACTGCCCCTACACGGGTAAAAATGCGATCGCTGATGCCTAATTTTGCCCTTGTAGCAGGGACAAAACTCCCGGTTTGGGCCATTAATTGAATGAGACCAACTTGTCGTAAATAACAGCTTTTTCCACTGGCATTAGGACCGGTTAAAATAATCAAATCAGGGTTAATTTCTCCTTGATTATCTCCCATATTAGTTGAGTTAGGGACAAATAAACCAGCACCTAAAGATTGTTCAACTACAGGATGTCTCCCGTCAACAATTTCGATGATTCTGCTATCAACAATTTCGGGGCAACAATAGCCTTGAAAAACAGCAATTTCTGCTAGTCCGGATAAAACATCAATGGCAGCGACTGCTTTGGCAATTTTCCGAATTTCTTGGGCTTTTTCTGCTACTTTTAAGCGCAATTCTACAAAAATTTCATACTCTAATTTATTGAGATCATCTTGTGCGGTTAAAATGCGAGTTTCTCGTTCTTTTAATTCTGGAGTAATATATCTTTCTTCGTTGGTTAAAGTTTGTTTTCTCACATAATTTTCTGGTGCTTGTTCTGCTTTACTGCGAGGCATACTTAAATAATACCCAAAGGTCTTATTATACCCAACTTTTAGGTTAGTAACTCCTGTTCTTTCTCTTTCTATAATCTCTAAATTAGCTAACCATTGACGATCATCTTCTAAGCGTTTGCGCATGGCATCTAAATCACCATTAATACCATCCCTAATCACACCTCCATCTTTTAAATGTAAGGGGGGAGATTCAACTAGATGATCGATAACATATTGACCTAATTTTTCTAATTCTGGGGGAACAT
>JBFRWO010000355.1:0-15821 GCA_051439625.1 Crocosphaera sp.
GATATTTCCTCTAATTTATGGGAAAAAGGTGGAGCTTCAGTGCTATTTTGCGCCCCTTTATTTTTACGAGAATGGTCAGGGCGGAGTCTAACCCCTGAAGATGAATTTGAAGCGGATCAAGCGCGTTTAAAGCGTATTTTAAAGGACTTATTAGGACGAGTAGAGGATCAAGTTATTCTATGTCATAGTGATTTAAGTGTTAAAGGAACAGAACAAACCGGCCCTTTATTAACTTTAGTTAATGGTTCTCAAGAAATAGAGTAAAATTAAAATTTGTCGTAAATATTCTGTAAGATCATGAGCGATCGCCTTTGTTATTTTTTGACACTCCCTTCACTTAACTGCTTAATAATGGGGATAAGGATAAAGCAGGTTTTTAGTTTCTTTTTGTAATCTTATAATTTCACTATTTAAACTGTCTTTAACTTCATTTTCTGAAGCTGATTGACTATAACCAAAGATTAATTTTAAGTTCGTATCACAATCTTTTTTGTGGTAAATTTTAGATTGAATTAAGTCAAAGCCAAATTGTTCAATATTCTTTAATATCAATTGTTCTAAACACCAGATTTTACCTTTAAGAAGTTCGATAATATCAGTCATTCCTGAATTACTTAATGCTCTTAAACAATTTTTATCCCCTGTTAATAAATAATTATCATTTTCCTGTTGATTAAGATAATAAACATAACTAATTAACTTTGCTTCTCCTGGATGAATTTCATTGTTTTTATCCTGAGTTATTTTACTATAGTTTGTTAATTTAGTATAAATATCTAACTCAAAATTACTAAAATTTTTGTCTGAAATTATTTGATAATTTTTAGTTATTTCTAAAGCTTTTTGTATATCATGTTTTTCACTATTATTAGCTTTCTTTCTTCTCTTACGTTTAATTGGTTGATCAAACTTATATTTAAAAGTATCAAGAATTTTAAGCTTATTTTCTTCAATATCAAGGGATTGAAGGGTATTCTTGAAAAGGTCATAAGTAGCAAGTTTAAGAATAATGTCATTATCCAAACAGTAAAAATTACCTGGCAATTTTAAACTCCTAAAGCTCTTTCTAAATATTCATAGTTTTCATCACTAAACTGATCCCAGTCTAACTTATCTGCTAAATATTCATTAATAAGTGTTTGTCCATCTGTTGATACTTTAAGGATTTTTAAAGCAGCCATAGCTTGGCGAAAACAATTTTTATTGTGCCATCCATAGTTAAGGATAACTGCATCTGGTTCGATATTGGAAAGTTTAGGAATGACAAAGTTTATGACGTATTGAGCTAAATTTTTAGCATTTTGAAACTTGTTTTTTCCTAAGTAGTTATCATACTTATTTAATAATAAGTGAACAGCAAATTCATTAGCTTCTTTTTCTTCATCATCGTTTGAATTAAATTCAAGACTTTCATCAATTAAAATGCCTTCTCTTAAATGTCCTAATGCTAAATGCACTAATTCATGGGCTAAGTAAAAAGTGAATTTAGCCCTATGTTTATGGTTTGAACTTAAAATAATTACAGGACAATTTTTTTGCCATTGAATAAACCCAGCAAAATTCTTAGTCTGCTTAGGAAAATTATTTACATATCCCACTGCTATTCCTTTACTCCAACAGTAATCTAAAAGAGATTCTAAATTAACTGTCTTATGATTACTTAAAATTTCCTCTCTGATAGTTTGAGCATTATTAGGTAGGTTCTTATATTCAATATTAGTTCCATAGGAAATTAATTCAGCTACCCGACTAGCCAATGTTTGAGCAAGATAAGGATGTTCTTTATTTTTAGTATTATGCTGTTTAAATTTAGTATCAGGTAAAGGATTAAATTTAACCTCTTCTTCAGGAATTAATAAGGATTTTAAGTCTACATTCAAATTATCAGCTATGTAACCAGCCCCTTCTAACACAGCAAAAGGTTTATCATTAAGTTCATCATCCCACCAACTGGGTAAGCCATATTCTCGGATATATTTTTTATTAAATCCTAATGTACCCAGTTTTTTATAGAGGGCTGACATAGTAGGGATTTTTGCCATTTTCTTACCCTTCTGGTGAACAAATACAATATTTTGTACGTTAGTACATTAGTATAGTCTAACTGAAATGATAGCACTTTATTGAGAAACTTAATACTTTTTCCCGATAGTGCTTAATTCATTTTTAACCAGCCAAAAAGTTGAGAAACCGTAAGTTTTAAATCTATATTCAAATTATCAGCTATGTAACCCGCCCCCTCTAACACAGCAAAAGGTTTATCATTGAGTTCATCATCCCACCAACTCGGTAAGCCATATTCTCGGATATATTTTTTATTGAGTCCTAATCTAGCCAGTTTTTTATAGAGGGTTGACATAGTAATAGTTTGTCCCATTTTTTTACCCTCCTGTTTCACAAATACAATATTTTGTACGCTAGTACATTAGTATAATCTAACTGAAATGATAGCACTTTGTTATGAAACTTAATACTTTTTCCTGATAGTGCTTATTTCATCTTCAACCAGCCAAAAACTTGCGAAACCGTAAGTTCTAAATCTAACTGGGGATAGACGGGGAGAAGTTCATTTTTCTGAGCAAGACTAGGCTGTTGCTGTGGCTGCAAAAACAAAATACTCAGATCATCCGAATCAATGAACCAACCGAGATAACAACCATATTCTAAACAATGGAGAATATTACCCAAGACTTTATTGGGGCGTTGATCTGGGGAAAGAATTTCAATTGTCCAATCTGGTGCTAAATTAAAGTTATCTGGTACATCACCTTCCGAGGTGAATGGTATGCGTTCCCATTGAAAAATAGCGATATCGGGAATAATAGAACGACCACCAAAACTGCATCTTAATTCTGGAAAAGCATAGGCAATTTTAGCGTCTTCTGCAACCTGATTGATAGTGGAACAAAGTTTTCCTTGCAAGCGGCTATGACGACCTTTTGGCATGGGTTTTTGTATAATATTTCCGTTGATATATTCACTAGCAGGTTTAGTTTCTGGTAGTTCCAAAAATTCTGCTAATGTCAACGGTTTAGACCCTGCTTTTACCATTGCAATCTCTTAGATGGTGTGTTTTTGATATTCTATCTTAAATATTCCGTAATCCCATCAGCGATCGCCTCAGCCATTTTCTGACGATAACTAGCACTGTTTAAATTACGATTATCCGTCCTTCCGGTAACAAAACCAACTTCCACCAAAGCTGCCGGCATAGAGGTTTTTCTTAACACATAAAACCGCGCTTGTTTAACACCCCTATTTCTAGCTATAGTCACCCCGCGCACAATATTACGATGAATACTTAATGCTAAACGATAACCAGAAGAAAAATAAAAAGTTTCCATACCATTCACCTGAGTTTTATTCCCACCCACCGCATTAGCATGGATGCTAACAAAGATATTGGCGTTACTATTTTCCGCTTTTTGTACCCGTCCCCTCAAGGATATAAAAGAGTCCCCAGAACGGGTCATAACCACCTTAAAACCCCGTTGTCTTAAAATTTTGGCAACTTCAGCCGAAATCGATAAAACCACCCGTTTTTCCTGTAATCCCCCTAATCCTATGGCCCCAGGATCTCTCCCTCCGTGGCCCGGATCAATAACCACAGTATAACGCCCACGACCCCCAAGACTAGGACTAGGACTAGGACTACCCGGTTTAGGTAAAGGGACGATAATAGCCACCGGCGCTTCTTCTGGGGGCAAAGAATAGACGGAATGGGGTTGAAAGTCCGATAACTGCACATACCAACGGTTATTTGCTAAACTTCGCACCTTCACTTCCCAAGGGCGCATAGAATATTGTTCCCCCAATTCCACTACAATACGAGTGGTATAAGGATTAAACTGGCCAACTCGAACCTCTTTGACGTAACCACTGATCTTATCTTGGGAAATGCTAGGTTTCCCTAAGTTAACCCCTGGTAAATCGATAATAAGACGGGTTGGGTTAGCAATCATGGAAGCTTTGGGGCGAACGCCTTCTTCTGTGACGATTTCTACCCGGTTTTGACGAACATCAAAGTCCCAATATTCGAGATCATTGGCATCAACAGCAATTCCTACTGTTTGAGAAACAAGCAGTCCCCATAAAAAACTTTTTAGTAGTTTCATTCCTCACTCCACTTTGTTTATGTTTGTCACTTTTCAAGATTCTAGCAGGTGAAAATTAGAAATTTCTTCTTGTTCATAGGAAACAGTCAACAGTCAAATGTAAAAAATAGGATCAAATATGATTAAAGATAACAATCTTCAAACTTATTCAACTTCAGATGTGGTTGACTATTACCAATATTTACAACAATTACAACCAGCAGAAGAAACTCTGATTAAGCTGCTTAAAAATCAATTATCAAATATGAAAATGCTTGATTTAGGAGTAGGAGGAGGCCGAACAACAAAACATTTTTTGCCTCTGGTTAAAGATTATGTTGGGGTGGATTATTCTGTGGCGATGATTGAAGCTTGTCAAAAAAGATTTAGTCCTTATTATCCCTCTATAAAATTAATGGTGGGAGATGCTAGAGATTTAAGTCAATTTGCTGATAATTCTTTTGATTTAATTTTATTTAGTTTCAACGGCATTGATTATATTTCCCATGAAGATAGATTAAAAGTATTACAAGAAATTAATCGTGTGGGTAAATCAGGCGGTTATTTCTTTTTTTCTAGTCATAATCTTCAAGCCATAGAAAAATCATTTAATTGGCGATTTCATCTGAGTTTGAATCCTTTTAAAACATACATTGATTTGGTTATGTTTGCTTTTTTACGTGGGTTTAATGGTGGTATTAGTTATCAAAATATCAAAGAAAATAATTATGCAATTCTTCGGGATGAATCCCATAATTTTCGTCTCAGAACTTATTATATTCGTGCTTCAGAACAAATTAAACAATTAGAACCAATATTTAATGAGATTAAAGTCTATTCTTGGAAAAACGGCTTAGAACTTACCACAAACCATGATAGAATATCTTGCAGTGATATGTGGCTTTATTATCTTTGTCGTCTGCAATAATAACTGATAACTGAATAACTGTTCACTGATAACTAACTATTGAGAATTATTATAAATATATAAAATTACAGACCCTTCCTAAATTCTTGTGATAGTAATGGAATTATTCCGTTGAAATTGTATAGGAGGTTACGAAATATGTCTCTTCAACTTGGTGATACCGTACCCGATTTTACCCAAGATACTAGCGAAGGAAGCATCTCTTTCCATAGTTGGGCTGGAGACAGTTGGGTTGTTCTTTTCTCCCATCCCGCCGATTATACACCAGTTTGTACCACAGAATTAGGCACAGTAGCCAGTCTTAAACCCGAATTTGACAAGCGTAACGTTAAAGTTCTAGCCTTGAGTGTGGATAGCGTGGACTCCCATAAAGGTTGGATTAACGACATTAACGAAACCCAAAACACTACCGTTAACTATCCTATTATTGCCGATCCCGATCGCAAAGTGGCGGACTTATATGGGATGATTCATCCCAACTCCCTCAATAATCTAACTATTCGTTCTGTATTTATTATCGACCCTAACAAGAAATTACGCCTCAGTTTAACCTATCCTGCTAGTACAGGACGTAATTTTGATGAAATTTTACGGGTGATTGATTCTTTACAACTAACCGATTACCATCAAGTAGCGACCCCTGCTAACTGGAAAGATGGGGATGATTGTGTGGTTGTTCCCTCCATTTCCACAGAAGAAGCAAAACAGAAGTTTTCCAAAGGAGTTACAGAAGTTAAACCCTATTTACGCATGACCCCTCAACCAAATAAATAAAAGTATTTGTCTTTTCTTACCTTGTCGGGGTCAACGGTTGTTGACCCCTATCTTATCTAATTTGACAGAAAAATCAGGGGGGCAGGTTCCCCGCCCGTCTTGATGCAGTCGCTCCTTGATGGGAACCACCAAGACCGCGCTGCATCGCTTTAGGGCGCACAGTCCAATTTGTGCTACAATTCACAGGTTAGCTCAGTGCAGGTAGGATTCGTCGGTACTACCCTTGATTACGACGTGAAGCGACACTGATAACAGAGGAGCGAACAACCTCTATAAAAACGTATGCGCTTTAACAAGTTGCGAAATCCAGAAAAGTAAACAAGCTTCAAGTAAAGTATCCTGGGGCGCAGGATAACTCTAGGTTTTGTATCCTAGTACGCTTGGGAAGATAAGCCCTCTGGGGCTATCTAAGTTAGGCTTAATATTTGGTAGGGTTCTACGGGTATTTGGTTTAAGTATTGCCGTAAGGATAGATAGCTTAAAGGTGTGTCGCTGAACCAAGAATCTCCGTCCGTTTACGGCGGAGAGCGTCAAAGAAAATCCTTCCAGAGTTTGCTACGATTAAAGATCGGACTCGGATTGTATCAACTAGGAGGTTAGAAATGTCCCGTAGATGTCAACTCACTGGCAAAAAAGCCAATAATGCTTTTGCTGTCTCCCACTCTCACCGTCGCACCAAAAAATTACAAGAAGTTAACTTACAATGGAAACGGGTATGGTGGTCAGAAGGAAACCGTTGGGTTAAGTTACGTTTATCCACCAAAGCCATTAAAACCCTAGAAAAGAAAGGGTTAAATGCTATGGCCAAAGAAGCTGGTATTAACTTGAATAAGCTCTAATTCTAACGTCTATTCTTTTCATGTTATTGAATCGGGGATCGATGTTTTTATTAATAATTTCCCCCATTCAATTGCTTTTATTGTATACTGCAAAATTATTGTTATCTTGCTTTATATAAAGTTATTAAAATAATGAATAATTCAACAGTTAAACTGCCTAACTTTTTAATTTTCGGTGTTCAAAAAGCAGGAACAACATCAGTTTATAACTATTTAAACCAACATCCTGAAGTTTATTTAAGTCCCGTTAAAGAAACCAATTTTTTGGAAAAAGATTGGCAAGAACTCGCTAAGCAAGGTCATCAATTTAAACCCAAACAAATTGTCAAATTTGAACAGTATAGTAAGTTATTTGAAGGCGTAACGAATGAGATAGCTATTGGAGAAATTTCCCCTAATTATCTTTTTCATCATCAAACATCCATAGGACAAATTAAGCGTTATGTTCCTGATGCTAAACTAATTGCTATCTTAAGAAACCCGGTGGATCGAGCAATTTCTGACTATTTAATGCACGTAAGAGAAGCTAAATCTAATACGATATTAAAGGAACAGATACAATACAAAGCCGATAAATCTTTTGTGATTTTGAAGGGTTATTATTATCAGCAAGTGAAGCATTATATTGAAGAATTTAGTCACGATCAGGTCTCTATATTTCTGTATGATGATCTTCGCAAAGATTCCCAAAAATTTTTACAAGAAATATATGAAACTATCGGGGTTAACCCTAATTTTGAAGCAGATACCTCTCGGAAATCTCAGGTTGCACAAATGCCCAAAAATGAAGGTATTAATAAACTATTAGTCAAAGATAATCCCATTCGTTCCCTATCAGCAACTTTGCTCAAACCCCTTTTATCCAAGGAAAAAAGACAAAAAATTCGCTCTTTTTTGATATCAATGAACTACAAATCAAAAGAAGAAATGGATTCATTTGATGAAGAAAAACAACTTCTTTTAAATCTATATCGTGAGGATATTCTGCAACTTCAAGACCTAATTGATAGAGACTTATCAGCTTGGTTAAACCTCTAACCAGTTAAATCATTCCGCAGTAAATCCAGAGACTTCGGAGACGGGGAGAGGTTTTTCTCAATTTGTCAATACTTCGTTTCAATCCGTGTTAGCTTAGGAGTGAGAAACTTCTGACTTTGTTAGGTCTTTTTATAATTTTCAGCAGAATGAGTTATATTATGGGTAATAAGACCCCGTTGTTAACGACGGGGTTTAAAAATAACTTTTCATAACTTTTTAATAAACGGATCATGGTCACCACAGAAAACCTATCAACCAAACCCCTAGAAACCTATTATTGGTATTGGCAAGGTCATCGCATCAAGTATACTGTCAAAGGACAAGGACAACCCCTATTATTAATTCATGGTTTTGGTGCATCCGTCGGCCATTGGCGCAAAAATATTCCCCATTTAGCCCAAGAAAATTGTCGTGTTTATGCCCTAGATTTATTAGGTTTTGGGGGTTCAGATAAACCTCAATTAGACTATAGCGTAGAATTGTGGCGAGACTTAATTAAAGATTTTTGGCAGGATCATATCAATGAACCGACAATTTTTGTTGGCAACTCTATCGGTGGTTTATTAACCTTAATGATCTTGGCTGATTATCCCCAAATTAGTCAAGGAGGTGTCTTAATTAATTGTGCCGGTGGTTTAAATCATCGTCCCGATGAGTTGAATTTTCCCCTCAGATTTATTATGGGAAGCTTTACAAAATTAGTCAGTTCATCTCTGACAGGGAATTTCATTTTTAACCGTATTCGTCAAAAACACCGCATTCGTCGCACCCTTTACCAAGTTTATAGCGATCGCAATGCAGTCACCGATGAATTGGTTAATATTCTCTATGAACCCTCTTGTGATCCTGGGGCGCAAAAAGTGTTTGCTTCGGTTTTAACAGCCCCTCCTGGACCCCATCCTAACAGTTTATTACCCCACATCAATCAACCTCTTTTAGTTTTATGGGGAAATGATGACCCTTGGACTCCTATTTCTGGGTCAAAAATGTACCAGGAACGGGCAAAAAATGGACAAAATACAACCTTTCATCCCATCGAAAAGGCTGGCCATTGTCCCCACGACGAAAAACCCCAACAAGTCAATGATTTGATTTTAAATTGGCTAAACTCTCTTCCCTTATAGTTTTCCTTTAGGTGGAACAATTCATATCTATATGGGTCAAAATTCATTAATAGTAAATGGGTTTTGTCCGTTCCGCCTTCATTATCTAAAACAATAAAAATGATATCAATAGAGGGTGGTTTTACCGTATTTTTTACTTTTGTCTGTTTCAATCGAAGCCATTAGCCAATTAATTTTAAATAAGGAGAGCAAACAATGCCCCAACCATTAACAAACCAACAGAGATGGTTAACTGGAACTTTGGCCAGTTTATTATTAGGAACAAGTTTAGTCGCAATGCCTGTTCAAACCCAAGCAGAAGAACAAGTTGAGCAACAGCCGGTGTTAAGCGAAAAGGAACAGGCGAAACAAGCGCAAGCAAAGGCACTGGAAATCATCACTAAGATGACTGCTGCACAACGCTCCTATTACCAAGAAAATGGGGAATTTGAGGTTGTTATTGATAAGATAGCCGAGGAGCATAACCTAACTTTGCCTTCTACCTTTAATTACGCTGTTCGCACCAGTTTTCAAGGGGCTTACATTTACGTTCAACCGTCTGACAATCCCATCGCTAACAAACTGACAGGGTACGTTGGGGGTGTTTTCATTAAGTCTCCTGAAAAAGCAAAAGATAATGAGACTCAGAAAGGGGAAATTGTTACAATTATCTGTCAAACCAAAGAAACAGGACGCAGACGGCCAGCCGATCCTAGAGTCGCTAGACCCAAAGATTCAAGCTCAACCAGTGACCTATCCTTAAGCTGTGCGGACTCTACTGTACCAGTTCGCAATAACTGATAAATATGCACTTTGTACCATTTGACAAACTGGCCTAATCCTAGATTTTGATCACTTAATCACCAGACATAATGGAATTAAATTGTTCAAGTTGCGATTATGTCAGTTTCCCTAGAATCTCCTCACACTAAACTAACCATCACCCCAGACACCATTCAACGAGCAAAAGAGGGCTTATCCGATGCCCAAAACCCCCAGATCAAAAAAGCTATTCAACAGGGGTTAAATGACCTAGAAACTATAGCTGAAGGGACGTTTCAAAGGCCGATTGATGGTAATTTTCGCCGTTTGATTTTGCGATCGCTTATTCATAGTTTATTTCGGGTCAAGGTAGACTATCCCGAACTCATTCCCCGTAGTCCCGTTATTTTGGTTGCAAACCACCTTAACCATATTGACCCATTTTTGTTATTATCTGAGTCCTTGGCCTCTCCCTATTTTCACATTTTGGGGGATGCGCGCACCCTTTATAATAAATGGTGGAAACGCTTTATTTTGGGGCTTTCTGGTGGGGTTATTCCCTTAGAACGTCGTTGGGGTCAAGAAACTGCTATCATTGAAGCGGCAGAAGGGGAACACCCGGAGTTAAAGCCTTTAGCCCAAGCAATCGCAGAAAATGTTCCGTCTGGGGAATCTATTAAAACCCTACGTCAGATTAATAAGGCTGTTGAGGTTATTTTAGCACAAAAACAAGGTTTAATGCTCTTTCCAGAAGGCCGTTTAGGGGCAACAGAGGGAAAATTAAGTCTTCCCCTGAAACGAGGAACCGCTATCTATGCGTTACGCAGTGGGGTTCCGGTGGTTCCTGTTGGTTTAGTGGGGACTAAAAATTTATATTATCGCAAAACCTTAACTGTTCGTTTTGGGGAACCGTTATCATTTCCTCAAGTTAAACATCCCAAACGTCAAGATATTAATAATGTCTTAGAAACTTTAGAAGATGCTTTAGTTGAGTTATTACCTTCCCATTATCAAGAACCGGATGAACTAAAGTTATTTTCGGGGTTCTTGAATCATTTTTTCTGTTAATTTACATCTTTTATTTTAGTGTATTCAATTAATGCTTGTTTAACGGATGGGTTATTTGGATCAACATAGGGAATACGGTTTATTTCTTGATAACCATACTCAGAAAATTGTGATAGTTCTTCTTCGGAAACTGGCCAAGGTGGTCCATCAATCTTGGCTTCTGTATCTCGAAGACGAGTAACAATTAAGAGAGTTCCTTTTCCTTTTAACAAGGTTGCGATCGCGTCTATAACCTCTTTTCTAATAGTGATAGGTAATGCTTGAATAGTTCTTGATTCAAATATGAGATCAAAACTATTTTTCCAGCTATTATCCAAGTTGAGTAAGTCAGCAACTAGGTAATTAACGGAACTATTATTAAACCGTTTTTTACACCATTCGATTGATGAGGGGGCAATATCAAAAGCGGTAACATTAGCATTATTTTGGGCTAAAATTTCGCTATCATCTCCTAAACCGCAACCAATAACTAAAGCTTTTTTCTTAGTTATATTTACTGTTTTTATCCAGTTTTCTAAACAAGGATGGGGCTGCATTTTTGCCCAAGGAACCTGATCGGGGTTTCCTAATGCGTCGGTGTAAATATCCTCAAACCATCCAGTAAAATCATTTTTTTGTTGATACTCTGTAACTAAATTTTTAATTTTATTACGCAATGGGTTTAGATTTTCATCACTCATAATAATTCACAAAAGTAGGACATAAATCACTGTAGGGTGGGCAAAAAAATCAAGATTATCAAATCATATCAAATACTTTTAAATTTGCCCACCAACCACATTACTATCATATATCATAAATTATCAATTATCCATTATCCATTATTAATTATCGAACCATTCTTTTATCGCTTCAGTAACTTTAGTATCAAGAGGACGTTTCATCGCTGTTACAAAGTCTTCATCGGGGTTTCCTAGTCGTCGAAAACTATGATCTAGATCTGGAAAAATATGGGTTTTTATTTGCGTATTCCCTGCTTGTTTTAATGCTTCTGCTGCTAATAATGCTTCTGTATGTGGTGTATTATGATCTAATTCTCCATGTAATAATAAAACCGGACATTTTACCTTAGAAATAAACTCAAACGGAGGAGTATCAAAATGTTGTTTCCAGATAAGAAAATCCAATTCTTTAGACCAAGTTTCATCACCTAATATGACATTAGTATTTCCCTGTTTAATTTTGTCACATAATTCATCAGTTTTGACATAAACCCAATACATTAAAGGAAAAGTATTTTTAAAATTTTCAATCGCATCTTGTTCTAATTTCCAAAAATTGTCCCGTTGCCATTTTAAAATAATTTCTAGGTTATTATAAACCCCTCCTTGCCAAATATAAAAGGCTAAATCTAAATTTTCAGCAGCTAACATTAAAGCGATAACTGCACCTTCACTTTGTCCTAAAATACCAATTCTATTATTATCAATTTCAGGTAAAGTTTTTAACCATTTTATCGCTTCTCTTGCATCATCAACTAAAGTAAATAAATCAACATGATCACAATCACCTTCGCTTGTACCGCACCCTCTTTTATCATATCTAAAGGTAGCGTAACCTAATTCTTGAAATAATTTTGCTTCATCTTTAAACAAGTTTCTGTCAGGTAACGTAACAGGAAACCAGTCTTTTTTTGAATTATCTAAATTACCGTCACGGGTCTGAGGAAAAGAACCACCCACAAATAAACAAACAGGTGGTTTATTAATGTTTTCTGGTAAGGTTAATGTTCCTCTGATTTTAGTTTTTTTTGAAGTAAAGTAGGTTGATTTTTCCATATAATTAGCTTTTATTCAGTCCATCGTCATGTTAGCTTAGCATAAAAGTCTATTTTAAGAAAGAGAGTAACAAAAACATGAATAAAATATTTATCTGCTTATTCAAAAATAAAATCCTTTATATTATAATATAGAGGTGAATAAATTACGGTTTGATTGGGATTACGCAAAAGACAAAATTAATCAACAAAAGAATGGTGTTTCTTTTGAAGAAGCTAAAACCGTATTTTATGATGATAATGCTATTCAATTTTGGGATGATTATCATTCTAATGGGGAAGATCGATTTTTACTACTTGGTCGAAGCTCAAAAATGCGAATGTTACTAATTGTGCATTGTTTTTGAGAAGAAGAGTCTATTATTAGAATTATATCAGCCCGAAAAGCAACCAAAAAAGAAAGTCAAGAATATGGAGGATAATATCATGAAACCAGAATATGATCTTACTAACATGAAACGTCGTCCCAACCCCTATGCTAAACAACTGAAGCAACAAGTAACCTTATCTCTAGGTAATGACATAATAGAATATTTTGATAAAAAAGCACAAGAACAAGGTATTTCTTATCAAGAATTAATTAATTTATATCTTGAAGATTGTGTTATCACTCAACGCGAACTATTTTTGTAGGATATAGGGTTTCTTTACACCTATATCCTCTACCAATCAAGCTAAAATCTGAATTAGTTTATTTTTGTTTTTTCCGACGAGACATAAACCCTAATCCACCTAATCCTAACAAAGCAACCAAAGAAGTTGGTTCAGGAGTAGCTTGGACTTGTTCAGAGATGTTTAAGACAAAATCATCACCTGTTCCATCTAGAAATAATGACGGAACAGTCTGATCATAATTATCTTGAATTAGTTGATTAAGATCAACCCCTAGTGTGAAAGTCCCTGAAAAACTAATGGTGTCACCTCCTGAATAAGCAAGGGAAGAAGCTACACGAAAACCTATATCATCCAGAACGGTATCATCATCCAAGAACATACCGGTAAGACTTTCTGAATTACTACCAGCCGTGATTGTAGCAGAACCAGAAAGGAGACTGAAAACAGTATCCTGAATACCAGCATCAGCGATAAAATTCCCATCGTTAGGGCCTAAAATTTCTGTTGTACCATCATCAAAGCCAGTAATAACATTAGTGTTGAAAGACCCTCCTGACTGTGCTGTGGTAGAACCCGATAATGTCCAGGTTGTTGTCCCCGAACCTGCTACACCGGTGACATCAACCAGAATAGCAGCATTAGCCTCTTGCATTGCGGTTAAGGAAAGAAGGGCTAGTAGGCTACCCCCCCGATTTTTGCCAAAAATTGCTTATTTTTGTTCATTTTTAGCCTTTTGTTCATTTTTAGTATTGAAAAGCATTAGTCAAAAGGATTCACCATTGACTACTGTGAGTAATTTTACACATTTGATAATTATTGTCAAACCTGAGTGAGGAATTAGGTCTTGTGTAATGAAAGAATCAGTAGGGGTCAACGGCCGTTGACCCCTACACCTGATTATAAATGTCCTTATATTGAAGTCAGATTCCCAATGCACCAAAAGCACCAAAATTAACGGTTATTGGTGTATTACGCTATGCTAATACACCCTACAATTATCCTCAGAATAATATTGATATAGTATTACCAAATCTCACTTAAATCTAATATAAAACCAGATAAAATATCTTCTCCTGATAAGGTTTGAGGGTGAGTTAAAATTTCTACTTCATAACCTAGTCTATATATTTCTACTGTTTTCATGGATGGAGATATTAACCAACCTAATGTAACTCCATTATCTAAATATTCTTCCATCTTTAATTGTAAGTCAGAATATCGTCTATTTTTCAGATCACTTGGACTAACTAATTCAATAACAAAATCAGGTGCAAGAGGTGGAAAACCCTCTTTTTCTTTAATAGTTAAAGCGTCCCAACGTTCTAATTTAATCCAACTAACATCAGGACTTCTTCTAGCACCATTAGGTAAAATAAATACAGTAGAAGAATCAAAAGCTTCTCCCGTACCATTTTGATCTGTCCAAACTCCTATTTGTTGTATTAAACGCCGATTTTTTCTTCCTGCTTCACCACCAGTAGGACTCATAATAATTAATTCTCCATCTTTTGTTAACTCCATTTTTGCCAGTTGTTCAACAGAAGCAAGTTGATAAAATTGTTCTGGAGTAACTTTGAAATTTTTAGGAATACTAATAGTTTCCATGATAAACATCCCTCTCAAACTATTTTTAAGGAAAGTGAATTGAATATTATCCACTCACTATTATATAATATTCATAATGTCTAAATTTACAGCATCCTTCAATTCCTAATTTATAATTACAAATCTTATGACTCTTAAAAATTTTGATAGCGAAGACAATAACCGTAAATTTGAATTACCTGGAGCTAAACCCCATTATAACCCCGATCGCTACGGACAAGTTGACCATATTTTCCTCGATTTAAGCTTAGATATTCCTCGTCAAAGCTTCACAGGAACTTGCACTATTACTTTAACTCCTGTTCGTCCCCGAATCAACCAATTAATTCTCGATGCTGTTGATTTAAACATCAATTCTGTTTTCATCAATGAGGTTAGTCAACCCTTTGATTATGACAAGGAAACATTAACTATTAATCTTCTTCAACCAACCCAAGAAGATGCTATTAAAATCAGTATAAACTATGGTGTAGAAAATCCTCAAAGGGGACTCTATTTTATTGCACCAGACGAACATTATCCCCATAAACCAACCCAAGTTTGGACGCAGGGAGAAGATGAGGACTCGCGGTTTTGGTTTCCTTGTTTTGACTATCCGGGACAGTTAGCAACCTCAGAAATTAAAGTTAAAGTTCCTAATAACTTCATGGCCATTTCTAACGGTAAATTAATTAAACAAGAAACCGTTGGCCAAGAAACTATCTATCATTGGTTACAAGAACAAATTCATCCTACTTATTTAATGACTTTAGCAGTAGGAGAGTTTAGTGAAATAAAAGATAAATGGAAAGATATTCCTGTAAATTATTATGTAGAAAAAGGAAAAGAAGAACAAGCAAAATTAAGTATGGGAAAAACGCCCCAAATGATTGATTATTTCTCATCAAAATTTGGTTATGATTATCCCTACCCAAAATATGCTCAAGTTTGTGTCAGTGACTTCATTTTTGGGGGGATGGAAAACACCTCAACAACCTTACTAACTGATCGCTGTTTATTAGATGAAAAAGCCGTCAAAGATAAAACCTTTACAGAAAGTTTAGTCGCCCACGAATTAGCCCATCAATGGTTTGGTGATTTAGTTGTTATTAAACATTGGTCACACGCTTGGATCAAGGAAGGAATGGCCTCTTATTCTGAGGTTTTATGGACAGAAAACGAGTATGGAAAAGATGACGCTGCTTATTATTTATTGAACGAAGCAAGAAGTTATTTAGA